>CAZJBZ010000187.1:0-8680 GCA_964543975.1 uncultured Spirochaetales bacterium | reverse complement strand
GAATTATCATTCATAGCAAACTCGCCCCACGCCTTATCGTATGACCAGAAGGATTGAAAGGTATCCTTTGAGGTACCCCTTAGATCAGCCGCCGCATTAAGCGGATTGAATCGCATTCTTTTCTTCGTCATATCTACGTGGAAGCCGGAATAGGTCAAAAGCAGGGCGTAACTTGCCATTGAACGGGCATAATTGCTGCCACATTCGATCTCGTTCCAGGGATTCCTCCGGGTACCGTCGTAGCGATCACGTACAGCTTTTACCATCTTCAATCCCTCATCGATCATCCCTTCCTGTATCATATGCACCGCCGCCTGATACTCGTAACCGTGCATTGTCTCCTCGGAATAGGGAATGGGCGAAAACGGTTTATACGCCCCTTCGGGCCATTCACAAATGACGGTCCCGCTTTCATCGTTTAAGCAGAAGAGACGACAAGGATTGAAATGGTATCGGACGCTCTCCTTGTAGTTGTTCTCATAGATGGCCTTTAAAGCGCTCTTGACTTTTTGCCGATCGAAGACCTCACCCAATCCGACGAGATTTGCATGCCACTGGGCCAAAACCTGGTCGATGATGCAACCTTCACCGATCTGGTATTTGAGCTCATTATGCTCATCGTTCCAGTACGCTTCGTAAATTCCTTCGCCGTGGAGGGACTGCTTTCCCCCGGCAAACGGTTCAAGAAGTGATTTATCGTTAAGATTGATTTGCTGATAAAAATAAGTGCCGTTATAGAGGTTCTCTTCGGTCCACTTCTTCCCTTTTTCGAAAATCCGTTTGTATTCAGCCGCCCTCTCATCCTCCCCGAGATAGAGGGCCATCTCTGCACCGGCTTTGAGTGCGGCCAGATAGAAACCGTTGAGCCAGCTGTTCGGACCGAACAGTTCCATGTCCAATGTATGGTGCTGCCTGCCTGTTATCACTCCCGTCTTGTCGGGGTCCCAGCGGTCCTCATTGGTCGGGGCCCATGCGAATTCAATCGATTTGGTTATTGCATCCCAGTTCTTTTTGAGCCATTCGTCATCTCCGCATATCTTCCATTCACGGTACGCCTTGATGACACCGCCCATCTGACCGTCGACACACGCACGGAACTCCTGTCTGGGAGAACCTAACGGAAGCTGCAGTCGAAACGACATTCTTCCGTCTTCCCGTTGATTGTAACCAAAATCCAAATCCCGCATCGACCGTTCCAGAGCAGGAAAAAGATAGGGCAGCGCGTAGGCGTAGTTCCACACATGGGTGCAGGAACCCTCACAGCAGCCGGAATCGCAGTGGCACCCTTCGAACCCGTAAAACGAACCGTCGGGAAGCCTTAAACAGGTGGGACTTTTCAAAGTCGATAGATTAGCACCGATTGCTTCTAAGGCCGCATCAGGCAGGGAAGAAGAGTAGAGAGTGTCCCGGAACATCGCTGTTCTTTCAAATAGGGTGTCCCACTCATTCAGTCCGTAAACGGCGCTTGCAGCAGAATCGGCAAAGAGTGAGGTGTAGTAATTCTTCCACGTCCGCTGTCCGCTATCGGCTGAGCAGCATGAATCATCGTCACAATTACACGTCTCACTCCAATAGTTATAGCAATTAGGAAAGGACCAGGAAATGATAAACCGAAACTCCGTCTCTTCGCCCGCGGCAACCGTTTTCGATACGGCAAGTGTACAGGTATCGACTACACGCGTGGGATTATAGTTCTCATAGGTCCTATTCTGAAGCGGACCCTTCGAACAAAATTCACGCCAGAACATTTCCAAACTGTCGAACCAGTTGCCGCGGTACCAGTACTCCTGGTAGGCCACCAAGCCTGCTACCGGCAGAGAGGCAATTGTCATATTTCCGTACTTCGGGTCGTCTTGACTATATTCATCAGGCTTCATGGTAAGAAAAGCCGTTTCATTTTTGCGGCCGAACCTGGTTATCCATTTTCCCTCCGGCGAAGGAACTGCAAGTGATCCTTCGATCGTGTAGGTAAGCGGACTGGTGGTGGTGTTCTTTACCTTAATAGAAAAAAAAGCGGCAGGTATGCTGGAGTTTTTCTCATCCAGAGGAATAAAGGGATTGAACGCTTCCATGGTAACGGCTGCCGGAAACGTATCATCTTTAAAGAGCAAGTCAGCAATAGGAAAGTTCCCATGTAATTCTAAGTCTTTAAAATGGGGGACCCCAGCCATCGTGTACCGATGTGTTCCGAAACCGAAAGAATTGAAATGGCTTCCACTGTATTCACCGGTATGGGGCGGGAAGCTGTCGCTGTTGAGGCCCCGGACATCTTTTACTTCATTCTCATCTTCCGCCTTTATACCGAAATGGGAAAAACCGTTCAAACTTCCCTTATTCGGACGGTTGAAAATTTCCCAGTCGATAAGCCGGCCTGTTCCGGAAAGGCCGATACAACCGCCTCCTATCCCCCCTAAAGGAAAGGATATTTCTTTCCGCTGATCATTCTTGTAGACAAACTTTTTCATTATAAGAGCCTCTTTTAAAATAGTATTTTTAACCTTTAATGCCGCTCGTTCGCAATCCAAGCATAAGATACTGTTGGCCGAAAATATAAAAAATGATGGGCGGGATTATCGATAAGATAACCCCTGCTAAAATGACCGATAGACTACCGGCCCCCATAAAACCGTTTAGTGCGTATAAACCTAACGGCAGCGTCATCTTTTCAAAGGAATTAATAAAAATGAGGGGTCGGAAAAAATCGTTCCACACCAGCAGAAGGTGCATCATTGCAGCTACGATAATGGGTGGTTTCACCATGGGAACAATTATTCTGGAATAAACGGTGAAACGGCTTGCTCCATCGATGAATGCAGCCTCATCGTAATCCCGGGGAATAGTCATCATAAACTGACGGATGAGAAAAACACCTAAGGGGAAAATCAAAGACGGCAGCAGTAATGAAACCCGTGTATCGATAAGACCCAACTTACTCATGAGTATGAAGAGAGGGATAATGGTAACTTGTGTCGGGACCATTAATCCCGCAAGCACAAGAACGAATAGGGCGTCCCTTCCCTTGAAATGGAGGCGGGAAAAGGCGAACGCACCCATACTCGATGTAAGGATCTGACCGGATACAGCAATAAACGATACGAACGCGCTGTTGAACACGAAGAGGAAAAAGGGGAACGTATCGAATACTTCAGCGTAATTACTCCAGCGAAGAGGAAAACGGGGAAGAAAATGGGGGGGCAGAGAAAATGACTCTCGAGGGAGCCGCAACGAAGTTGAAAACATCCACATAAACGGCAGAAGAATAGCAATGAGAGTGCCAATCAGAATAACGCGCGCCAAAACAGAAAAGAAAAGATTATCTCGAACTCGTTTAGCTCTCATAGGTAACCCACAGTCTTGAAACTTTCATTTGGATAATCGTAAAAATTGCCAGAATAATGAAAAGGCTGATCGCAATCGTCGATGATAGACCCATCTGGTAGTTCTGGTATGCGATTTCATAAATAAACAGGTTGACTGTTCGCGAAGCATCACCGGGCCCTCCGCGGGTGATGAAAAACGGTTCATCGAATATTTGTATTGTTTGGATGCAGAGGATAATGAATACAAAGAAAATAGTTGGCGTCAGCAGAGGTAGTTTAATATGTCTAAACTGCTGAAGCGCGTTAGCCCCGTCTATTCGTGCCGCTTCGTAATAGGTCTCCGGAATACCAGATAAACCGATGTAATAGTAGATAAAGGAATTCCCTACGAACTTCCAAACACTGAACATTCCTATTGAGGCAAAAACATATTTTGAAGAAGTAAGCCAGCCGATTGGTTCCGCCCCTAATCGACCCAAGAAGTAATTAAATACTCCGAAGTTCTCATTCAGCATATAGTTCCATGCAATGGCCACAGAAGCAGTCGTGATTATGACAGGTGCATAGATAACAATCCGAAAGACCGTCTGATAGCGATCACGCAGACTATGTACACACAGCGCAAGTACCAAACCGATGGTCAGATGCAGGGCCACCAACATCAGGACCAACTTTAAAGTGGTCCCATATATCATACCGATCCTTTCGTTTTTAAAGAACTCTATATAGTTCTTCAGACCGACAAACTTGAGTGGAGTAATAATATCGTAATCCGTGAAACTAATAACCAAACATCCGATAATCGGACCGAAAAGGAAGAGAAGAAAAATCGCCCCCAACGGCAACAGAAAAAAAACTGCCGCTTTGCCGTCATTCTTATTTAACACACTATTAACCCTTCTGAATTTTTGATTTTAGATCAATTATACCATATTTTTAAAAAGGAAGAGAGTTAAAAACCTCTCTTCCTCTATTTTAATGATGTGTATTTACGAATTTCTTTAACGATTACTCAACACCCAACGTTTCATTGAACTCTTTATGCATACCCATAACCGCTTCTTCAACCGACACCTCTTGTGCCATCATAGAAGTGAAATATCTGTGAAATATTTGTCCGAGCATGGGATATTCCGGCGGAGACTGTACCGCTTTTGCAATATCGGCACTCTGTCGGTAGAGAATAGAATTAGCAGGCGGGGCTTTGGGAAGGACCTTTTCCATTACAGAAACTCTCGTGGGAATTGAGTTCGTGCTCAGCATAACTTCCTGAGAATAGCTGCTTCCTAAGAATGTCGAGAGGAAGAAAGCCTCCTGTGGATGCTTCGTGTCCTTCAACACAGGGAAAGCTCCGGAACCGAAGATAACTTGATTTGTTCTAAAGCTTGGAATAAATTGGATGTCGAAGTTCATCTCATTGTTAACAAATGATTCTACCGGCCAACGACCGCCGAAACACATGGCAACTTGCTCCGCTACAAACCTGTCGATGAATCCGACTCCCGGTTCAGGTTGTGGAGCAACTTTGTACTTGTGTACGAGATCATAGAGGAATTGAAAACAGGCCATTGCTTCCGGTGTGTCTAATGCGGAGCGTCGTAAGTCCTCTGTTAAGAAAGCTGCATCGAAATTGTACAAGAAAGAGTTGACAGCAAAGTAGAAATCCGGTATTGCACAACCATATACTTTTTGGCCGTTATACTCCGTTGTTAATTTCTCCGCGTACTGTAGAAAATCATTCTCATCCCAATCCTCTTCAGGGAAGGGAAGCCCTGCAGCTTCCAGCATGTCCAAATTGATGTGTGTTACCATATTGTTCCAGTCCCATGTGCAGCCGTAGATTTTCCCGTCGATCTCAAATGCGGACTGCAGTTTGGGATGAAGGTCCTGATAATCTTCCCACAACTCGGGATACTCATCAAAATAGTCATCCAACGGTAAAGCCATCTCTTTGTCTACCATCATCCGTATACCTTCAATTGCTACACGGACAACGTCCGGGGCGTTTCCGCCGGCCACCATGGTTTGAATTTTGGTGAAATAATCGGGCCAGTCATCCATCTGGATCCATACATCTTTTACTTCGATATTCGGGTACTTTTTATAGAACTCCTCGAGAACCTGCTACAGCAGTTCCCGCCGTGATGCCGTTCCTTCGAATGCGACCGTCAAATCGACCTTTTCCTCTTTTGCCTCACCTTGACCACCTGCATAACAGAATGATACAGCCATGATCAAAACCAACAATGCGAACAGAATACGTTTCATATCTTCCTCCTTGAGATATCATTGCAGCACAGAAAAAGGCGGTTTTTTTTAATTTTAGTTTTTTTCTTCATCCGTCTTTTTACGTGTACGAGCACGATATTATCATGGTAAATTTAAGCCGTCAAGTAATATTTTGCAAAATATTGAAAGTATTTTTATTTTTTTTCCTTGTTTTCTCTAAATATTAGTGTCATATTTTCAAAATTAGTACTTTACGACGGAAATAATATGCATTATATTGGTGTATTCGTGTTCGTGAACGTTATTTTATGATGCTACTCGGCGAAATTAAAGAAACCGATTATGGTAGGTGAAACGCATGAAGGTAACAGCTAAAGATATTGCTGCAATAGTGGGTGTCTCACGAGGAACGGTAGACAGGGCACTGAACGATCGGGGAGGTATTAGTATTAGAACCAAAGAAAAAATCCTCCGCGTCAGTGATGAGTTGGGGTACAGACCACACCTGCTTGCAAGGAGTCTTGTTAAAGGCAAGACGATGACCTTAGGCCTCATCCTGTTTGACTTCGATCATCGCTTTTTTACCCAGATGGCCACCTCTATTATTCTCCATACGAAGAAGGAAGGTTATTTTACTTATCTTACGTTGACCGAGAAAAATAAGCATGAAGAGATGAGATGTTTGGAAAAAATAGCCGGTTTGCAGGTGGATGGAATTATCCTCTGTCCCATAAATAAAGGGCAGGATTTTAACCGATTTTTGTCCAGTCTCCACATACCTATTGTTGCTATAGGCAATTCGATTTCTGCAAAATTCCCTTTTGTCGGAATAACCGATGAGAAGGCAATTTACGATGCCGTCAAGCATATAGCTGAAAAGGGCTATCAGCATGTTGTTTACTTAAGCCCTCCAGTTGCTCAAAGTGACGGGATCAATAACTACGGACCGTTGCAGCGTCTTTCCGGTTACAGACAGGCAATGAAAGATTATTTCCCCACACAAAAACCGACGGTGATAAAAGAAAAGTATTTAGAAGCAGTGGACGAATTAGATTATGCTTCCGAAAAAACGGCTGTTCTCTGTTCAAGTGATATTTACGCGTTGAGAGTTCTCGACCATCTTACCATGAAGGGAGTCAAAATACCGGAGGATATCGGTCTGATGGGATTCGATAATATCGATACATTACAATATATCCGTCCCGCACTTGCCACTGTTGACTATCATATAGGCGACATAGCCACGAATGCAGTACAGTGCCTTCTCGATTCGATCGAAGGAAAACCGGTCCCTTCAAAAATAATAATTGAGCACAACATCATCCCCGGTGAAACACTCTAATACTCAGGATATATCTCATAGCGAGATTGTCGCTTGTCTCAAAATTTAATGGATCTGTGTAAGAGACCTGGCGATATTCAAAGAAAAATCCCCAATATGTTCTACATGACGAAGAATATCAATATAAAGAAGCTCGCTTTTTACACTGGAACCGGTCTTGATTCTTTTACGGGCCTCTTTCCTGAGTTCATTTTGATATGAGTTTATCTGTTTTTCCATCTCATAGGCTTTTTTGTATTCCTTTTCAGAGAGGTGCTTATTGAGATGCTGTCGATTAAACTCGAGAAAATCTTGAACCACAGTCGTATATTGCTTTATTTTGTCAACTTCTTTCTTCCCAATTATTATTGTCTTATTGTATTTCTTCATAACCAAATTAACAGCTTTCAAACAACTGTCCCCGATACTTTCCAATTCATTGGTAATATGAATCATAGCGTTGACGTTTTTAAGACTGTTTTCATTAAGGTTCTCCGTAGAACATTCTACTAAGAACTCGGTAATTTGTTCTTTCATTACATCCGTGTTATCTTCTAATATCTTTGTGTTTTTTGCCAATTCTTCAATATTATCGTCTGACGATGTCAACAATGTAACGAAATTACCGAACATCTCGGCCACGATCGTACCTAATTTAGCTATTTCAGCTTTCGCGTTATAAAGATGCAGTTCCGTTACATTATGTAAACCGGCATGGATATATTGTAATTTGGGCGTCACCTCGGAAGGCACTCGTCTGTCAATGACCAATTTCTCAGTAATTTTTGAGAATTGCGAAATAAATCCAATACAAAGGATAGTGTTACAGACATTGAATATTGTATGAAACATTGCAAGATGAGCGGGAATATTTTCAACTACCTCGGGAGAACCGGGTACAATAATATCAATGAAATTGATAAAAAAAGGGAAAAGTCCTGTCATCCACAAAATACCGAATAGATTAAAAAGGCTGTGAGCACGAGCGGCCCTTCTTGAGTTTATGTTTGTTCCGATAGAAGCAAGATTGGCGGTTATTGTTGTACCGATATTTTCACCTAAAACGATTGCCGCAGCTGTCGAAAAATCTATCCAACCGGAATAGGCCATAGCCAATGTTATAGCCATCGCCGCACTCGAAGATTGAAGGATGACCGTCAAGATTGTACCAACAGTAATAAAAATGAAATAGGATAAAATTCCTCTGCCTGTGAAGGCAGTAATAAACTCTAATGCTTTCAAATTATTTTTAATATCGGGCACATTGTCTTTTAAAAGGGACAATCCTAGAAAAAGCAAACCAAAACCGATGATTAATTCCGCAATTGATTTGTTTTCCAATTTTTGGATGAGCAGTATTGCGACTCCGATACCGATTGCCGGTAAAGAAAACACGGTAATATTGACACAAAAACCAAGAATTGCTACGATCCAGCCGGTTACCGTTGTGCCGATATTGGCCCCCATAATGACCCCTATCGCCTGAGCAAGAGACAGTAGACCGGCATTGACAAATCCGACAACCATTACCGTTGTAGCGGATGACAACTGAATAATACCCGTTGTAGCAAAACCGGTAAAAACGGCGGAAAAACGATTACCGGTCATAAAATTGAAGACCCGCTGAAGCCTGTCTCCGGCTGTTTTCTGCAAACCCTCACTCATAATCCGCATGCCAAATAAGAAAAGGCCTAAACTACCGATAATTTGCAGCAAACGAATGATCATATGAACTTCCTGCCTTCTGTTGTTTATTTAGCGGGCCTTTCCTGCAATAAGGAGTATGAAGTGAAAGAGGTTTCTGAACTTT
>CAZJBZ010000186.1:0-8726 GCA_964543975.1 uncultured Spirochaetales bacterium | reverse complement strand
CATTGTTCCGTCAACCCCGGCGATGATATTAAGCGAGCTTCTTCCGATTCTCGATGTTATTCTTATAATGACAGTCAATCCAGGTTTTGGAGGACAAATACTCATCCCTTCCTGTCTAGAAAAAGTACAAACTTTAGATGCCGTTCGTAAAGAGAAAAATTATTCCTTTTTGATGTCCGTTGATGGTGGGATCAATTTAGAAACCGGATGCGAAGCGAGATCTTCCGGAGCGGATATATTAATAACCGGATCTACGTTTTTTTCTTCTCAGGCCCCGGCTGAAGACGTTATAATCCTACGTGGAGAAAGAAATTAATTCAGTTATCTTCGGCGATAACCGAAAATGATAATGGAGAGAGGTACTTGCAAAAACAACCATCTTAGCCTTGTTAAAGTAATTAAATACTTTTAATATAAGTAATTGTATAGATGAAGGGGTTGATATTTTGAAACAAACAAGGATTCCTGTTATACTCATTGTGATCTTTTTTGTTTTTATCTTTATCGGAGCTGATAGCGGTCGCGGTCTAAACATGCTCGAAAGAGGCAAAACCTCCTTTAAGAAAGGTCAATTTCGAGAAGCTGTTTTGAATTTTCGAGAAATAATCCTCGATCCACAGCTTGAACTCTATCACGCGGATGCCTATTTTTGGATTACAAAATCATACCTGGCAATAAAAGAATACGATAAAGCAGAAAAAAACCTTGAATATTATCTTATCCATTATGAAAACCACCCCTCTTATCCTGAAGCATATTATCAAAAAGGAAGACTTCTCTATCTTCAAAAAGAATATCAATATGCCGTTCAAGTACTTCACAACTTTATCGAAAATTTTAAAGATAATCCTTTTTTGGCTAATGCGTATTATTGGATAGGAGAATCACTCTATGCTTTAGGCCATTTCGAAAAGGCGGAAACTGTCTTTACCCACGTCATACAAACCTATCCTGCCAGCTTCAAAGTTGAAGCTGCAAAATATCGAATTTCCATAATAAAATTGAAATATAGAGAACAAGAATTACTTAAATTTCTCAAATGGAGTCATGAAGAAGCTTTAAAAGCGATTGAAGAGTTCCAAATAAGGGAAAAAACATACGAACAGGCCCTATCAGCCTATCAAAAAAAATTGACGGAGTATGCGGAAAGCGGTGTTGAAGCGAAAATTGAAGAATTGAAAATCGATGTAAACGAAAAAAAAGCTGAAATTGAGTCCCTTAATGACACGATTGCTTCTCTCAAGGGAAAAATTGGAAGTCTGAACAACCAGCTGGAAAAGAAAAATGAACGGCTGGAACAGGTTCAAGACGATGAAACAGATACCGGTGCCGTTTCGGCATCGAAGCATAAAGAAATTGAAAATTTGAGAAGGCTGCTTAAACTAAAAGAAGAAGCCTTAAAATTGGAAGAATTTTTCATAGAATGGCTTCGTAATAAGGGTGGGGAGAAATAAAAATGAGAAAACTATTGTCAATCGTGTTCCTCTTTTTGATCGTTTTTTCCTTATCCGCACTTGAGTTGACGGACGGTAGAATAAAACTAATTCTGCATGAAGACTTAGGGCGTTTTTCATTATACTATTTAACGGACGTACGAAATAATCGTTATACCCCGCTTTTCCTGGAAGAAGATCCAAGAACAACTTTTCTCACACTACTAGAAGGAAACAAAACCTATCGGATGGGAGAAGCTGCCGGTTTTTCCCAGTCAATCGAGGAGAAAACGAACAGTACCGGTTTTATATGGGAATCAAATACACTTAGGGTCGAAGAAACCTTTCAATTCATCAGTTCGAGTTCCTCCGCGCTTAGTGATGGAATTTCAATTACGGTCACCGTCACTAATCTATCGGAAGGAAATTTATCAGTTGGGCTCCGATACGTTTTCGACACCTATTTAGGGGAAAAAGATAAACATCACTTTTTTGCATCGGAAAATATAACAATTGATAATGAAAAAGAGTTTTCATCCTCCTCTATGCCCCGATTTATCGTTTCTTCAACGGAGGAGATATCACCAGGATTCCAAATAATGCTATCCGATCAGGGTATAACAACACCCGATACTTGCGTCTGCGCGAATTGGAAACGTTTGAACGACAGCAGTTGGGATTACGACGTTCGTCCAAATAGAAATTTTAATCACCTGCCGTATTCAATTAATGATAGTGCGATCGGTTTAACCTACGACGCTGAAACCATAAAAAACGGCGAAAAGCGAACAATACGCTTGGCTATGGGCCGCTATACACCGGAAGGGTACACTCCGGACCAAAAAGAAAAAAAGAACGATATTTCGGATGTATTTAAACGAGCTATGGCGAAAGAAACTACTTCCGATGATGGTCGGTCTGTGCTACAATCGGATCTCCTAACGGTACGAGAACTTCTTAAAGAGATAAATACAATTTTAGATTCGGAAGGTACTGTTACAGAGTCGGAATTGGAAGTAATGAATCAAGTGATTGAGGAATTGAAAAAACGCAAATTGAATTATGAAGACCGTTAGGAGAACACGATATGGAAGTAAAGAATTAAAAAAAGCATCTCGCCTTTTCCGTTTGCATAAATTCAATGAAGTTTTACGAATTTTAGAACCTCAAACTTTTCGATATCGAGAGAACCACTATTTTTATTATCTTTTAGGAGTTTCTTGTCTCCAAATGGGAGATACAGGAGGTGCTTTTACCTACCTTAAGAGGGCTCGACAACTTGATGACACCGATATAAACACGCTTTTTGCAATTTCGGCTGCACACCTTAAAAAAGGTGAGAACAATGAGGCAATTATGCGTCTTCTTACAATTTTAGATATTGATCCTCGCAATAGAAGAGCGAAGAGATCGCTTAAACTGATACGAGACGCGATAAGCGAGGAGATGCTCTATGATCTAATCCAATCCGAAAAAATAAAGACTATTTATCCTCCGACCGGTTTGACAATACCCACCTGGGTGATCTTTTCAATAGCAGCTATCGTTATCATTCCACTCTCAATACTTGTAATACAGGACATCGGGCTATTCTCTATCAATAAAGAAATTCGTTCTGTAGAAATAGACAGGCTGACCCTCGAAACTTCTCAAAACATCGTATCCACTACAGGAGAATACAGACTTATTCTTTCGGAGAAGGAAATCAAAGAAACTTTTGAGAAGGCCAAAAAACATTTCAATAAATATGAAGACAATCTTGCTCAGCGAGAAATAAACAGAATTTTAACCTCAAATGCATCTGAAAAAGTGAAAGAAAAGGCACATTTTCTTATGTCATACTTTAGGACGCCCACCTTTTCGTCGCTTAAAAACTCTTTTTCCTACGAAACTGTACAAAAAGAACCATTTTTATATCAAAATTGTTATGTTATATGGAAAGGCAGAATAAGTAACCTTGCTATTAGTGAAAAAGCGATAACATTCGATTTTCTAGTCGGCTACCATGATCAAAAAGTACTTGAAGGAATTGTCCCGGTTACTCTTGATTTTGCAGTCGATCTTGAACAGGGTTATCCGATAGAATTACTCGGGAAGATAAACTATGATTCTCTCATCACCTTAGTAGGGCTATCCGTTCATAAACTTGCACCATAAACTACTTTTTTTTTAAAGAAGCTCACCGTATGGGAGGAATTGTGAGGGCTGTAATTCAACGTGTGTCAAGCTGCACCGTAGAAGTCAAAGGAACGATAACGGGGAAAATTGGAAAAGGTCTTTTAGTCTACCTTGGCATTGGTAAAAGTGATACCGAAGAAGATGTTTGCTACTTGGCAAACAAAATCGTTTCAATGAGAATTTTCGAAGATAAAAATGATAAAATGAATTTTTCGTTGAATGATTATGAGCATTACGGTATTTTAGTAATCTCACAATTTACACTTTTAGGAGACGCCCGAAAGGGTAGAAGACCCTCCTATTCGAATGCGGCCCCTCCCCGTGAAGCGGAACAACTCTATACATTTTTTCTGGAATTCCTTCGAAACTTAGGAAAGAAACCGGAAAAAGGGGAATTTCAGGTCCATATGAAGGTAACATATACGAATGACGGACCGGTTACCATTCTTTTAGATTCAAAAAAACTTTTCTAAACATTTCTTTCCTGATATGATGCATTTGTGGAAGCAGGAGAAAGATTTCCAGTGTATTGTTTATTAAGGAGGATCATATGGCAAAGAAAGCCGAAACCAATATTACCGAAAATCAGGGCAACCTAACAGAAAAACAAAAAGCTATTGAAGCCGCAAAATTGCAGATAGAAAAACAGTTTGGAAAAGGCTCCATCATGAAATTAGGAACAGGTACCGATATTTCCGGAATCAGGACAATACCGTCCGGATCAATCATGTTGGATGCAGCATTAGGCGTCGGAGGCTACCCCCGCGGACGTGTTGTAGAGATTTACGGTCCTGAATCATCCGGTAAAACGACGTTGGCCTTACACGCAATAGCGGAAGCACAAAAAACCGGAGGAATCGCCGCATTCATCGATGCAGAACACGCGTTAGACCCTACTTACGCCAGAAATTTGGGGGTCAATATTGACGAATTATGGGTTTCGCAGCCTGATACCGGGGAACAAGCCCTTGAGATAACCGAATCCCTTATTCGTTCCGGTGCTGTTGATATTATAGTAGTCGACAGTGTTGCTGCTCTTACACCCCAGTCTGAAATTGAGGGCGATATGGGAGACTCTCATATGGGACTTCAGGCCCGCCTTATGAGTCAAGCACTACGGAAACTAACCGGAACCATTTCAAAATCAGGAACCTGTCTTATTTTTATCAATCAAATCCGCATGAAAATCGGTGTCATGTTCGGCAACCCGGAGACTACGACCGGCGGTAAGGCATTAAAGTTCTATTCATCCGTCCGTCTTGAAGTTCGCAGAATAGAGACCATTGCAAAAGGGACCGAAGACGCTGTAGGAAACAGAGTAAGGGTCAAGGTGGTAAAAAATAAAATCGCACCCCCCTTTAAAAAAGTGGAATTGGAAATTATTTTTGGAAAAGGTATTTCAGCAAGCGGTAGTCTACTCGACAGTGCCGTTCAGCAAAATCTTATTCAAAAAAGCGGAAGCTGGTATTCTTACGGAGAAGAGAGAATCGGTCAGGGAAGAGATAACGTCAAGTTGTTTCTAGAAAACAATCCGGAAATAGCCTTGGAACTGGAGAAACAGATACGAGAAATCCTTTTCCCCGGCAAACAAGTTCAGACAGATACGTCTGAGAGTAGTGAAAATAGAAAAAAACAGACAGACGATAAAAAAACTGGTAAAGCCGGAGCCGCCGCAGGTGAAGATTCCGAGCTATTTTAAATCGTGATAAGGTAAATAAAGTGGTCCATCTCTATCTCGGTCTTGGTACAAATTTAGGAGACAGGATAGGCAATATCAAGTCGGCAGTTGCTCTTCTTAATGATAGATTGCAACTACAAGACTCCAGGCTCTCATCAATCTATGAAACAAAACCGTGGGGAGTCCACGATCAACCACCGTTTTTGAATTGTGTCCTCTATTCATTAACAAATGAAACACCTGGTTCGATTCTTCGTGAAGCAAAGAACATTGAGCATCTTATTGGTAGAGAGCGAGAAAATGAAAGGCGATGGGGACCTAGATTGATAGATATTGATATTCTGCTCTACGGTGATTTATGTATCTCGGATAATGAACTTACAGTTCCCCATCCGTATATGACTGAACGCAAATTTGTCCTTATTCCCCTTCTTGAACTTGATCCTCTTTGTAGTTGTCCGATGACCAATACTCCCTATTTTCAGTTTCTTTTAAAACTTGAACCTCAAGGGATTTACTACTTTTCACTCAACCGGTATAGTAACGTGTAAGTAACGATATGGAACAAATTTTTAAACTCGGTGATTTTGAGGGGCCACTAGACCTGCTTCTCTTTCTGATTAAAAAATCGGAAGTCAATATATATGACATACCAATTGCTCATATAACCGAGCAATACATCGGTTTTTTGGAATATGCTACCAAAATAGATCTTGAAAACATTACCGAATTTTATCTCATGGCTTCGACACTCCTCTACATTAAATCGCAAATGCTTCTTCCTGAGGAGGCGGACTTTGGTGATGAGTTTGAAGATCCGAGAAAAGAGTTGGTCGATAGATTAATCGAATATCAAAAATTCAAAGAGATATCAAAACTTATCGAAGAAAAGGAGCAAGAATCGGAATGGATAATCGAACGCAAAAGAAAACAGATTAATCTTCCCTTTTTGAACGATGAAAATCTTTGGGAAGAGATAGATGTGTGGGATTTGCTCAGAACGTTTTCATCGATCATTTCATCAATTTCTTCAGAACGGATTATTGATTTATATGAAGAGGTCACGGTCAATGAAAAATTGAGTCTGATTAACGAATATTTGGAAATAAAAAATGAGTTTTTTTTTACCGAACTTATTATAAAAAGCAAATCTATAATCGAAATTGTTTGCGCTTTCCTTGCCGTCTTGGAGGCTGTAAAAACAAAAACGATCTCTATATTTCAAAACAGAATGTTCGGCGACATACGGATCACAACGTATGGAGGTGCAATACAAAACCATGCAACTGAATAAAGAAATATCTTTAATCGAAGCTATTCTCTTTTTGGAGGTAGAACCAATTGATTTAAAATCACTTGTTTCAATAAGCGGTCTACAGAAAGACATCGTTTTGCAAGCAATAGCCGAACTTCAGGAAAATTACGGTAAAGAACGACATGGAATTGAGTTAATTGAAATTAGTGACGGTTTTCTTCTTTCCCCGAAACAGGAACTGTGGGAATATCTTAAACCGCGTTATGGTAAAAAAAACGAATCAAAGCTTTCTAAGGCGGCACTGGAAACGTTATCGATTATTGCATACTCCCAACCAATCACAAAGGCGGAAATCGAATCGATCCGTGGAGTAACAGCTGACGGCATGATACGTCTATTACAGGGAAGAAGTCTTGTTAAGGAGGTAGGGAAGAAGGATGCTCCCGGAAAACCGATTCAATACGGCACTACAAAAGAGTTTTTAAAGACTTTTCGTTTAAAAAGCATTTCCGATCTGCCAAAATTAGATGACCTTGAACAGGAACGGTTTGAACTCGAAGGATAAGGGAAGAGAACAGAAATCTATTAGACTCCAAGTCTATCTTGCTCGCGGCGGTGTTGCGTCTCGCCGAAAAAGTGAACAGTATATTCTTGCGGGGAGGGTAAGGGTAAACGGCAATGTTGTCCGCGAACTTGGAACCAAAGTTAACCCTGCAGATTCGGTTTCTTTCGACGACTATGCTGTAAAACCTATAACGGAAAAATTGTACATTGCGCTTCATAAACCGCCAGGTTACCTCTGTTCAAATTCCGATCCTTTCGGACGGCCGCTCGTTGTTGATTTTCTTAAAAATAATTTTACTACTCGCCTTTTCAATGTTGGAAGACTTGACTTTCAATCATCCGGTTTAATCTTCTTTACAAATGATGGAGAATTTGCCAAAATAGTAACGCATCCTTCATATGAAATCGAAAAAGAGTACTTTGTCGAGACAAAAGACCAATTTGATGAAACAGTACTCCGGAAATTCGTTCATGGCATATGGATAGACAGTGTCCATTACGCGATAACAACATATCGTTTTGTTAACGAAACGACGGCTTATATTAGTCTCTATGAAGGTAAGAACAGGGAATTACGTCGTCTTTTCAAATCCAATGGAATAGCTGTAAAAACGATTCACCGAATACGGATTGGGCAGATCGGATTGGGTAATCTTCCTCCGGGTAAATATAGACATTTATCCGAAGAGGAAATTGAAATAATCTTTAGAAATGGCAAGGGAAGCGGTTGTTGAAATGATAATTGCAATCGATGGCCCGGCAGGTGCCGGAAAAAGCACAATCGCCAAGAAAACAGCTGAACGTTTGGGTATTTTTTATCTTAACTCCGGCAATTTCTATCGTGCCGTTACTGTAGCGGTATTAAACCGAGGGTTTGACCCGAGGAATAACGAACAGGTTTTGGAAGCCGCGCGTACCTGCAAATTTTCCATTCACAACGGCAGATTAATACTTGATGGGGAAGATGTTGAAGACCTGCTTCATACCGATAGAGTTGACGAATGGGTAGCCGAACATTCGGCAATTGTTGACGTACGTCATATAGTAAACGATCACCTCCGCAAAATTGGAGGAAATGTCGATGCTGTCGTAGAAGGTCGAGACATCAGTTCGGTTGTCTTCCCTGATGCCGACTATAAGGTATTTCTTGACGCATCGGCGGAAGAAAGGGCAAAAAGAAGATATAAACAGGGCATTAGCACCTTATGTTTCGAGGAAATAATGGAAAATATCAAGAAAAGAGACCAAATCGATTCAAATAAACCATATGGCTCCTTGATAATTACAAACGATGCCTTTTATTTGGATACATCGGACTTGACCATAGAGCAAGTTTGTGACAAAGTTATTAGTAAAATTAGGAAAAAAGATCAAAATTAGCGTGTAATTTAAATAGTAGAGGTCTAAAAGAAGAATGGCAGAAAAGGAGAATATTCTACAAGACAATCTCGATCAAACATCCTTACAGGAGGAGTATCTAAAAAACCTCGACCAACTCGAAGAAGGCCAACTCATCGAAGGCAATGTAATTGAAAAGAACAATGAAAACGTCTTTATCGATATAGGGTACAAATCTAAGGTAAAATACCGACGGAAGAATTTGATGAAATTCCTGAAA
>CAZJBZ010000185.1:0-8737 GCA_964543975.1 uncultured Spirochaetales bacterium | reverse complement strand
GGGGCAGTTTCCGCTGTTATTGCCGGAATTGCGGTTTCGTTTATCAACCCCGATATTCGCCACCTTTTCCTCTTTAAACTTTCATTTGTGGTACTTTTCACAAGCGTTAATATTATCTGGCTGCTCATGCTGTTTATCTCTCTCGTTACCTGGTACGGCAGAATTTTCATCACCTACCTTGCGGGGATGGGCATAGCAATCGGGGCGGTATTTCTTCTCGGCAACCGATACTACGCGGCTGGTGCGCTTCTCGGTTTTACAATCGGCCACCTGTTTATTCTTATCCTCCTTTTCGTGATAGCTTTCAGTGCGTATAAACCGATCGGTCTTTTTACCGGTTCCGGCTTAATACTTCCCTACGTAAAAAAATACAAGTCCCTCTTTTTGACCGGATACCTTTATCATCTCGGTCTCTGGATCGATAAAATTGTATTCTGGTTTACCATAGGTACATCAGTTCCCGGGACATTCTTCCGACTCTATGAACCGTACGATATGGCGGTCTATCTCTGTACACTGACCATGATTCCGGGATTGGTTTTTTTCATCATCTTCTCCGAACCCTCGTTTTATATTTATGTAAAAAAGTTTCTGCTTGCCCTGACGAAATCGAAACTCCGCTCCATCAGACAGAAGAAATACCTTATGTTTTATGAGATGAAGCAAAATCTGAAAGACCAATCGCTCTTCCAGGGAGTCATAACGGTAACCGGGTTCATCCTTATTCCTCTTGTTATCAATCTTTTTCCCGAAATCCTCGTTTCCATTGTCATGATGGTGACCCTTGGGGGTGTCTTTTTCCATCTACTGCTCTTGACTTCCGTTAACCTCCATTTCTACCTCGAGTTCTACCGCCATACCTATCGGGCATGTCTGCTTTTCACAGTACTGAACGGAGCAGGCGCGGCAGCTATTGTTTTTTTCAATCTTACCACTATTGCCGGGCTCAACTATCTTATCGCAACAGTGATTGCCGCCTCCTATTCGTTATTCATGTTCATGCGAGAAGGGAAAAAGGCGGACCGCTATATTCTCTCGGGGGTAAGAATAATGTAATGTAAGGAATCGTGCAAAAGCAGCTCTTAATCTTGACTATTTTAGTAATTTTAATTACTTGAGGCAATTGCAAAAATAACGAATTTAACAGTGCTGAAAAATGTAAATACTTATACTGCATATAATTGTGTTTTTGAAAGTGCCACACAGCCCTATTTTACAAGAGGCTCACTTTGTATTACAATAAGAATGAATGCAATGAGGGACGGTTTCTATGAGGAACATGATCTTTTTTACAGTTCTCCTTTTGGTACTTGCCGGAGGGAGTGTGGATAGCACTCCGGTTTACAGCCACACAGTACTCGGCCTTTATAATTCGGAACAAAACCAGACAGCAAAGGAAAATGAGATAAATTTCTATCTGGTTTCCGTTCTTAAAAGGATGGGTCTGGAAGTACGGTTCCACGATATTGCGGAAGGTATACCGGAAGTAAGCGATGAGTATCGTGCCGTCATTTCATGGTTTCGAGGCGGAACCATGAAGGACCCGGAAGCATACCTCCGATATATGAATGATGTTATACAATCGGGAAAAAAGTATGTCGTTCTGGGTAACTTAGGTGCTTTCGGAAACAGCAAAACGGGGACCTATCTGCCGAAGGAGACCATCAATACCGCCCTCAGCCGCTTAGGCCTGCGGTATCAATACGAATGGACCAACGATCCCAATTTGCTCACACTTGAAACGATCGATAGAAAGATGGTTGAACACCAGGGGAAACAGAATGTGGATATCTCCCGGTTCTACTATCGATTTGTCCCTGCGGACAGAGAGCTAAAGGTCTATCTGGCACTGGACAGGAAGGACAAGGAGTACGATCCAAGTCCCGTAATCGTAACCAACCGTAACGGCGGATTCGCCTTGGGAAGCTATATCTATCACTATAGAGAAAAAACGGTGACCATGCTCCTCAACTTGGAAGCTTTTTTTTCCGAGGCCCTCTTTCCTTCGGCCAAGTTTGAAAAAGTCGGCCTGCTTGTCGACAATACAACCGAAGCAAATCGAAGGATACTTGCAAACACCGAGGTAATCTTAGAGAGGGCCAAGATACGGTACGACGTTATCACTCGGGACCAATTGAGCGGCCTTCTTCCCCAAGATTTGTACGCTTTCACCATGGTGGGTCTTATACTATCGGATGACGCGGGCCTGACCTCCTCCCTCTTCGGTCCTTTTTTGGAAAAGAGAGGCGGCATCGTCTCCCTCTCATCGGGAAATTTTTCGGCCCTGTCGCCTCTTTTGGGACTGTCTGAAAATAGAATAAAGCAGAAAAATGGAAAGGGGTATCGGTTTCCTCCCGACTTCCTCTTAGGTAACAATTTGACGATCCTGGACGATACGGTTTCATGGTCCCCCGGTCCGTTACTCCCAGGACCAGACATACGGATTATTTCCACCGATGCCGCCGGTTCGGTCCCTCTCCTCTGGTCGCTCCGTCGCGGAAAAGGGAATATTTATGTATGGAATTGGAAAGGGTTCGAGACCAAACTGTTTCGCGGTCTGCTCCTGGAAACGTTTCTCGCTCTGCGGCCTGTCGGGGTCGGCGGTACTCCGGGAATCGGTGTCATGTTTCTCGACGACTGGCCGTTACCGATGTATAACGTTGTAAAAAAACCTTTGCCGATTACGGACACTACATTTTACACGGAAGTATGGTGGCCGGAGATGAAGGATTTCTTTGCTCGATACGATATGCCGTTCAGCACCTATCTCATCTTCGAATACAATTCTACCAATGAACCTCCTTACGTTATTGAAGAGTTTTTCATTGCCAGAGGTCAGCCGTCTACCGTCATTGCCCGCGAGATTATCGAATCACGAAATGAACTCGCTTTTCATGGTTACAACCATCGCTCCCTTCTTCTGGACGACAGCAATCCGGCTGTCGGATACTGGCCGGATAAAAACACGATGAAGCAAGGTCTTGCAACCGCAAAGGAGGAGTGGATTCGACTTTTCGGGGAACAAACGCTTCCCTCCACCTACGTGGCTCCGAACAACGCCATTTCCAGAGCGGGAATTGAGGCGGTCGCCGAAATATTCCCATCGATCCATGTTATTGGAACGGTAATTTCCGGGCAATACGCTGAGACGACGAGTGAGTTCACAATCAGCCCCGAGATTCCGACGCTTTACTATCTTCCGCGCCTCTCTTCAGGCTACATCCTCGATTCTCCTCTCAAGACAGGGATTGTTTCCGCCGTTATGGGATATGGAATTTGGACCCATTTTATCCACGCGGATGACATCTATGATCCCTACAGATCGCGCGGGTTGGATTGGTCTGAATTACGGGAAGGATTGCGAGAAGCTGTAGAGTTTGTTCGGCATCACTATCCGTGGCTCGACTATATGACTGCAAACAAGGCCGGTTACCTCCTTCGAGAGTATGAAGGAAGCAGTATGGAATATTCCTGGAATACAACACGAAACGAGGCAACTATTATTGCTCCTCCCGGTTTCAGATATCGTATCCGAATCAATCATGACGAAACATTGTCTCGAGCAGAAGGTGCGAAGATAATCTATCGCTACGAAAACGGCCGCGATATCATCCTAGAACAGACGCAGGGGAAAAGTGTCCTTCGGTTTTGAGCTTAGGGAGGGAAAGGCATTGTACTCAGGGACCGGTCGGGGGCCGCAATCAAACCCGTTATCGGGACTTCACTCTCCGAGAGGTACCTTCTGTATTTGTCCGCCTTCTCTGTTGTAATATACTCCACATTAAGTATTGTTATCCCGTTTTTATAAAACGGATTAAGAAGACGTAATCTATAGTTTCTTGTTTCAGGTGTGGTGTTAAAAAAGAGGCTCTCTAAAGAAGCATATGAAATAGTATCCAAAAGAGCAGCCGCTTTCGTGGGTGTTGCGGCTTCGATGATCGAGAGTCCGTTCTGGATGCAGACATCGAAAACCCCGGTTGCGTGCTCTCTTCCGAACCGCTCTATTCTTAGAACAAGGTCGATCATCCTGTCCGCCATCAGCCGAAGCAGGTCTTCATTTCGATCGCCCCCGTCCCGGCTGCCATAATAATAGAAGGCGTCAACGATGTCTAAATAGACGCCGTCATAACCGGCGGCAACAATACGCAGGAGGTACGGTTCCAGAGCATTTTCCCACCATATCTCTTCCCAGTATTTTACCTTATAATTCCCCGGCCAATTCGGGTTCTCCCTGTCGATAAATGAAGGAGAACCGACGGTCCAGTCGTTTTCCCAATAGAAACGGTACTCTTCAGCTTCACCGATGGAAGAATAAGCCAATACCCTCTTTCCGGAAGATTGCAAAGCCGCTATCTCACTCTTCGTAAAAGCTGTCGCGTCATGACCGTCGCGCGCGTAATCGATAACCACTATATCGAATGAGGATTCTCGCAGTCGATCAATGTCGATGTCCTGAAGCCAATAGCCCCATGTAAATCGATTGTCGCTCTCCGCGTACTGCATGCTGGTGGTCCCGGCGGTTTGTGAAGATCCCCTTACGCTGTTCATATCTGACTCCGTTTCACTGTTAGGAGAACTTCCAATGGTGAGCGTGAAGAAAAAACAACCGATTACAAGAAAGAAAAAAGCTTTCATAATTATAGCCGACGGCCTCCATTTTGCACAATGCCGGTCCCTGCAGTCGGAGCGACGAGGAGGCACAGCTGCGGTCCCGGCAGTCGGTGCGACGGGTATACACTGCGGCGGTCCTCCGCTCTTATCGTAACTGTTTTAAGAACAATTATAAGGTCCGCTCCCCTTTCCATCGGTTTTTCGTCTCTAGAGGATAGCGTGACTCCGGCGTGGATTCCGAATAGTTACCGTTTTCATCGTATAACCACAACCCGAATGTTTCTTCATCCCCGCTGTTATTCTTTGTTTCGTTCACTCGGCCTCGGGCAAGCATGTCGCCGTTTTCACCCCATACGAAGATAGTCCCGGAAAGGTTTTCGGCATCATCTTCGCCATTAAAACCAACTCCACTCTCGCCGGCAGGAACCAATTTACCGGAAAACTCACCTTCCCCGTCCCCGGCATAGTAACCTGAAATTTCGGTTCCCCGAAGTATGTAATTCCATTTTCCGGAAGAACCGCCCGAATAGGTCCCTTCATAGACGCGGACAAGCCGGTCGGAGGTCTCCTTGAACATATTGACATGGACTTCGTTTCCGTCTGCTCGGAAAGTGGTATTGCCCTTATCAACGGTCCCGGAAAGACCTATTTCGGTCGAAAATGAAATCGAGTATTCCTCCCCGTCGGAGATACCTGAGAATTCATATCTGTACTCCTCCTCTTCTTCCTCATACGTTTCATTTCCCGAAAGTGAAAACGGGGTCCCGTTGTAGGTCCCGCTCAAGAGGATCGTTTCGTCATCCCGGTTTTTTATCGAAAGATCGAACATTCCGGAAGAATCGGTTGTCGTAAGCACGCCTTTATAAACACCCCGGTATGAATCGTTATGCTCGCTTTCCGCTTCCGGTTCGAAAGAAAGAGGTGTCACATCATCTTGCGCCGATTGACGAATTGAACTACAAGAGTAGAACAGAAGCATCGAAAAAATGACGACAACGACAGTCACGGCCCGGCGGTATATTTTCCGGTTGTATCTTGTCTTCATCACGCTTAATATACTAATTAAATAGGCGAACAAGAAATTGTTTCATTAAGATGTATTCAAAGGCGAAACGTATCCTCGTCCCCGACACAAAAGAGACGGCTTTTCGGATTGAAAAGAGGATCATGTCCGGGAACTTTCTGTGGAGCTTAGAGGTTTCCCGATCGTTATCGTAAATGTCGTAACACCGGAAGGCCCCGAAGCTGCATCGATCTCCCATCCGTGGGCTTGGATAAGTGACTTGACCGTCGCCAATCCTAAACCGGTGCCCCTCTCTCTTCGAGAGGAAGATCCTCTGTAAAAAGGATCGAAGATGTAAGGAATTTCCTCCTTGGGGATAGGAGGACCTTTGTTCCCAAGGGAGACCTTGATTGTTCGATCGTCTTCCACAGCTTTGAAAAAGATACTATGTTCATCGCCGGAGTAGCGGACCGCATTATGAAATAGATTCTCCATTGCCCTGGTTACAAGTTCGGGGTCTATTTTCACAGTTATTTTAGGATTGAGCGAGATTGATGAGGAGAATGCAAACCCGAGCATTGCAGACTCCTCCCTATACCGGTCCGCCAGTTCATTTAAAAAACCGGCCAAATTCTTTGTTATATAGTGTGATTTCCACTCTCCCGTATTCATCTTAACAAAGTTTATAAGATGGAGAATCCTCGTCTCCAGAAGCGCAGTTTTCTCTTTTATGATAGAGATATATCGGTCCAGCTTTTCAGGTTCTTTTGCGTAACCGTCCTCAATGGCGTCGAGGTATCCTTCGATGAGGGCAAGAGGAGTTTTTAGATCGTGTGAAACACCCATAATAAACCGCGCGCGCCGGGCATACTCCTCCTTCAACTTTTCCCGCATGGTATTAAACGACCGGGTGAGTGAAGCAAGCTGGTCGTTTCCCCGTACCGACAGCTCAAAATCGAGATCGCCCCTCGCAATTTCTCCTGTCGCCCGTTCCAATGCAACGATCGATTTATCGAGGTTCCGGATTATCGTAATCGACATAACCGACGTAAACAACAATAGTAAGATGGGCAGGGAAATAGCGATGTATCTCCTTATCTGCTGATGGACAAGGGGAAGATTCGGATTTTTGACAACGATATAACCAATTTCTCCGCCGGAATCGAAGTATGGACTTATTTGTATATCCGACTTTCCGGCAAGATCGGCAAAATATTCACTGAGCCGCTGTTCGGTTACGGTGGACCCTGCCTCGAACATGTCGTCGGTGGACCGGACTATCGTTCTTTCGGAGCCGATAAGGAAAAGGTCGATATGATCGGGGACCCGGTTTATAGCTTCGTCGATTTCTCCCCGGTCGATAGCTGCGGGTAGCGTTATCCTAAGCCAATACTGGGTATGGACCCTACCCCAAAAAGGGACCGTATCGGTAGAAATGTCCAAACTGATGATAATCGTAAACGCTATGACGAGAAACGGAATGGCGGTAACACCTAAGACGAGGAAGAGGAATTTTGAACGGAGCTTCATACTGTTTTCTCCGACTCTAATTCTTCCGGATTAAACCGATATCCTTTGCCGTGAATGGTTTGGATTAATCGAGGGTTCTTCGGATCATCATCTAACTTTTTTCGTAATCTTCGTATATATACACCTACGGCTGTTATGTCTCCGTAGAGGTTCTCCCACACATTCTCATAAATATCATAAGGACTTAACGCTTTTCCGGCATTCCGGACCAAAAAGCGTAACACCTCAAACTCTTTAGAAGAGAGAGAAACTCTCATGTCCTTCCGCCGGAGGGAATAGCCGTCCATATCGATCTCGAAATCGGCGAACCGTACGGTCTGCCGGAAAGGGTCCATGGTACGAGCTCTTCGAAGCATCGCTCTAATTCGTGCAGCCAAAACTTTCGGGACAAACGGTTTGGTAACAAACTCATCCGCCCCGATTCCAAGCCCCATAACGACATCTTCGTCCGCCTCCCTGGCCGAAACAATAATGACAGGAACACTACTCTTTTTCCTGTACTCCTGAAGAAACTCAAATCCGTCCATCCCTGGCAGGTTTATATCCAGAACGATTAAATCAAACTCATTCTCTTTAAGTGCAACAAAACCTTCTTCCGCCGATCCGGCAATAACGCTATTAATCCCTTCGTTACCGAGGTACATCCGGACCAATTCCGCCAGCTCCAGTTCATCTTCTATTATCAATACATCAGCCTGCATTATTCATGCTCCAAATGAGTTCCGCACAACGGCCCATTCGGCTCTATCATCTTCAGAACTTTCCAGTACCGAATGAAGTGTGCAGTTTCATAGTAATGCCGTCGCCAAAAGGTGTAAACTCCTCTCCATCAGAACCGTAACCGTACGAAAACCCCAGTGAAACATCAACAAGATTGAAAATATCGTACAATCCGATGGAAGGTCTGATCTTACCGGAACCGTCACTCAGATTACCTATCCAGAATGTACTCAATTTCAATTTCGTACCAAGCAGTTCACTCCAATTAAAGCCTGCGGCCAGATAGTGTTTTCCCGATCTATAAAGATCGCTTCCTGATAAGCTTCCCTCTTCGAGGAGGAAGGCAATTCCCTCTCTATTGTCGCTTATTATCGAATGATCATCATATCCAAACCCGTTATAGTAGTATTGTGCGTTAAGGGTAATGGTACCGTTGTCCGAATCATCGTTATGAATATAGCGGACACCGGCGGTACCGGAGAAAAAGATAGTATCTTCATTTTCATAGACGTTCAGTCCGGTCGGATTGTCGGTAGTAATATCCGTTTCTTCGATAAACTTTTTATCGGCACCCCAATGCAGTACAGTCTCACCGAAAAAGTGAAAATCAGCAATGTCCGTAGTAATTGTTGCCATACCCGCGGGAGCACTCCCGTTTTGGACGTATCCGCCGATTCCGAACTCGGTCGTCCCGACCACAAATTCCAATTTGGGGGCAAATGCCGGAGTATCGATTTCATCGATCGAGTGAGCGAGGATGTAGAGGTAAAGATTATGGATACCCATCGGAAACTGGACCTTCACTGCAACCGGAGCGGTCAGATCGGCCTCCGGATCAAAAGGATCGATATAATCCCTGTTGACAAGGTCCGC
>CAZJBZ010000184.1:0-8776 GCA_964543975.1 uncultured Spirochaetales bacterium | reverse complement strand
GAACAGGTACGTTCCGGGGTTATCGTGCGGCGCACCGGCTTGGGGGACCGAATCCGTTACGGCAACGTTCCTAAGCGTCAATGTAAAAACCGTCCCCCTTCCTACCTCACTCGTTACCGTGAGTGTTCCTCCGAGAAGATCGGTCAGTCGTTTAGAAATCGACAATCCTAAGCCTGTTCCGCCGTACTTTCGGTTGGACTGCCCGTCCTGCTGCCGGAACGGCTCGAAGATAAGTTCCTGCTGATTAATGGGTATCCCGATACCGGTGTCCTTTACGGAGAAGGTAATATCTACTGTGTCCGGTCCCGAGGATGAACTCTCAACCTCTATTTCAATTCCGCCTGTTTCGGTAAACTTGACCGCGTTACCGACCAAGTTGAAAAGGACCTGCCGCGTCCTGCTCTCATCGATGTAGACACCCGGCGGATTGGATGAACCGTAATGCAGGGCGAAGCCTAAATTCTTCTCGCGGATTTTTAATTCAAAGATCTGATAGATATCTTCCAGGAGCCCCCGCAAATTGGTTGGATTATTTCTGATATCCAGTTTTCCGGCTTCGATCTTCGACAAATCGAGAATATCATTAATCAACTGAAGAAGCGTATTACCGCTTGTGTTTATGTTACGGGCGAAATACTGTAAATCCGGCATGTCGTCCAGATGCTCTATGAGTGTCTCTGTAAAACCGAGAATGGAGTTCATCGGGGTACGGATCTCGTGACTCATGTTGGCGAGAAACTCGCTTTTGGCCCGGTTTGCCGCTTCGGCCCTCTCTTTAGCCCGCACAATGTTGTGCTCCGCCTCCTTTCTAACGGTAATATCCTGAGCTATCCCCGCGCGTCTTTCGGTACGGCCTTCTTCATCCGAAATAGGAAAGGACCGCGCCCACACCCACCGTATCGAACCGTCCGGTCTGACAATTCTGTACTCTTCGTCAAAGTTGACGCCGTTTACAACCCCGTCATTTTGAAAAGCTTCCACAACCCGCTGCATATCTTCAGGATGGACCGATTCCAGAAAAGAGTTGGGATTATCATAGAGACTCTTGCTGCTCCTTCCCCAGATTTTCTCATACGCTGGGCTGACATATAAAATTGATTCATCGGTCCTGAGCCAAAAAACCTCTTCAATATTTTCCGCCAACTGTCTAAACCGCCGTTCGCTTTCGATCAAAGCCTCTTCCGCCTTCTTCTGTTCACTGATGTCTCGAAAAATTACCATCAGATGGTTTTTCAGCTTTATCTTCAAAGGAACAAAACTCACTTCCAGCCAAACATCACGATGAAAGCTGGTCGTCGTATGGATGACCTTGGTCAGCGGTTCCTGTTCCTCCAAGGTTTTACAAGCGGCGTCCAACAAGCCGCTTTCTTGCCAGGAAGGAATCTGCTTGAAGTTCTGCTGCAACACCGTCTCCTTCTCGGGGGCGTCGATGAGTTTTGCGGTAGCAGTATTGGCAGCGACAGCCTCTCCGTCTTCGGAATAGACAATAATGCCGAAAGGGGCGTTTTCGAGAAGAAGATTGTTAAACTCATTTGCCTCTTTTAAGGATTCTTCATATCGCAGCCGCTGCGTAATGTCTCTTGTAAAGACAACAAACACACCGCCGTTAATATCCAGATAGTTTGCACTCACCTCAAAGTCGATAGGTTCCCCGCTTTTCTTCAGATGCCGAGTGGTAAAACGGTCGGACCCGTTTTGGATAATCTTCTGAATATGGGCAGCGGTATCTTCGGCTGTCTCTACCGCTTCGACATCGCTTATCCCTTTCGTACGAAACTCTTCTCTGGTATAACCCAGCAATTTGCAGTACGCCTCGTTTGTGTCCTGAAATTTTCCATAGGTGTCGACGATAAAAAAACCGTCCAAAGAGGTCTGCAGAATCGTCCTCAGCCGTTCCTCTTCGGTCCTGAGGCGGTCTTCAATCTTTTTGTAAGCCGAAAAATCACTGTGGGTACCGATAAAGCGGAGCGGCTTTCCATTTCCGTCCCACTCGATTACTCGACCTCGGTCTAATACCCATTTGTAGCTGCCGTTTTTGCACAGCACTCGATGAATGCTTTCGTAGTAATCCGATTCTCCTTCCAGGTGGCGCTGCACCGTTTTTATTGCCTCTTCTTTATCATCCGGATGGACCCGGATATCCCACTCCGAAACGGTATTGCCGATATCTTCTTCACGGTAACCGAGCATCTGTTTCCACACTTTCGAGAAAAACACTCTATCCGTCGATAAATTCCAATCCCACAGACCGATTCGGCTTGCTTCCAATGCATGATTCAACCTTTCTTCCGAATCGATTACTATTTCAATCGCGTACCCGCAGAGGCCGTCGAATGAGCCGCTGAAGAAAAAGTGTAAAAACCGGGCTCCTCCGTTTCGGTGCTTCACCTTCACTTTTTCAATTTTCACGGTGCGGCCATGTTTGGGGTCAATAGTCTTCAAATTTTCAATTACCCGCTTATGATCATTTCCATCGATAATGTCGAGCAGAGAAAGGGTACCTGTCGTCAATTCTTGGACAGTATAACCGATTACAGTTTCAACCGACGGGGAGACATAGGAAATCGGAAAACGTTCGCCGTTTGCAAGGTGAAAAATGACTACCGGGCCCTCTTTGAAAAGTCCGGATAGATATTCAGTATCCATAAACCGACTCCCGTTTATTCTTGAGGTTTTTTGTAGACCACGCAGCGATTGCGGCCTTCATTCTTACCGAGAAAGAGGGCCTCATCGGCCTCTTTAATGCAGACATTGATATCGGTTGTTCCCGGATCGCAGCAGGAGATGCCGAAAGTCATCGTTATATTGACGGTATTTGAACCGCACGAAAAATGCTTTTCCGCGACCGCCTTTCTCAGGTTCTCAGCAAGGATGGAACCGCCTTCGCTCTCGGTTTCCGGCAGCAGGAGTAAAAACTCCTCTCCGCCCCAGCGGGCGGCGAGATCTTGTTCCCTGATGCGTCGGCCCAGGGTTCGGGCCACACCGACAAGCACAGCATCCCCGCAATCGTGTCCATAGGTATCATTAACTGTTTTGAAATAATCAATATCGGCAATGATAACGGTAAAACAGGTATTACTTCGCTGGGACCTTTTTTGTTCGGTGTAAATGCGTTCCAGCATGCTTCTCCGGTTTAGAAGTGAGGTAAGAGGATCGGTATAGGAAAGTTCTTCCAGATATTCCTTGTACTTTTTCAGCTGAAGATGGGTTTTTATGCGGGCGACCAGCTCTTCGGTGAAAAACGGTTTGGTCACATAATCGACCCCTCCGCTCTGAAAACCCCGGACAATGCTCTCTTCATCCTTATAAGCAGCTGTGAGAAATATGACGGGGATGTTACGGTATGCAGGATCTTCGCTCAATTTGCCGGCTACCTCAAAACCGTCCATACCCGGCATATGAATATCGAGAAGGATAAGATCGGGTCTATTCTCTTGTACGGCATCAAAGACCTTGTCCCCGCTCATGGCAAACTGCAGATGGAACCGCTGAGGTTTCAGCAAATTACCGACCACCTGCAGGTTCTGCGGATTATCATCGACAATAAGTATTTTACTACCTGTAATATCAATATCGCGCATTTTTCCACCACTTTTTTTTGTGTAACATGAGCCTATTCTTTACCAGTTTACCGGTTTTCTAGGTAATTTCAAGATAATGGCTGCCGGTCCGGCAATTCGAAAAGACGACTGCGAAGAGCCTCAATTCCTGCCGCACGTCTATTTTCATCGTTTTGGGGGCCGCTTAAAAAGCGGCATGAAAAACTTTTTTAAAATACGGATATCAGTCACTTGATCCTCATAGCAGTAATGAAAATTCTATGATACAACAGACGGAGGGTCGAATCGGGTTAAGAATTCGAAAATAAAAGAGGAGAAAAAGATGGCCGGCACGGAAAAATTGCGGGTCGGTATCGGGCAATTCGCCGAACCGACAAAAGAAAAACTGGATTATATTCGGAGTTTAGGGATAAAGGATGTTATCCTCAACATGTACTCTCTGGCACAGGAAGATACCTTTGGACCGGGGAAGAGAAAACTTCCGCTATCGGGCGCCCGTTTGTGGGACTATCAGGAGCTGCTTCTGTTGAAAAACAGAATAGAGGATGCCGGTCTTTCCCTGCACGCCATTGAAAACATCCCTTCCTATTTCTATAGAGATATTATTATCGGCGGTCCTATGCGAAAAGAGCAGCTGGAGAATGTAAAAATAACCATCGATACTATCGGAAGGGTGGGAATTAAAACGCTCGGCTATAACTGGATGCCGACCGGGGTTTGGCGTACATCCGAGATGTTTTGCTTGCCGGGTGGGGCCCATACAACGGCATTCGATTACGAGGCTGTCCGGAACGCTCCCCTCTCGTTAGACAGAGAATACGGAGATGAGGAGATGTGGGAAAACTATGAACGGTTCGTTGAAGAAGCTGTGCCGGCCGCCGAAGAAGCCGGTGTGGTGTTGGCCCTTCATCCTTCCGACCCACCGGTGCAATCGATCGGCGGGGTGCCGTTTCTCTTCCGTGATTTTGCTTCACTCAAGCGGGCCATGGCGATCAGAGAAAGTGACAACCATGCAGTGGAATTGTGTCTCGGCACCTGTGCCGAAATGGGGGAAGACTTGCATGAGATAATCCGGCACTTCGGCAGTGCCGGTAAAATCGCGTATATCCACTTTCGCGATGTCTCTTCCTCCGTCCCCCGGTTCCATGAGACGTTTATAGGCGAAGGGATGTGGGACCCGGTCGCTCTTTTCAAGACGCTACGAAAGGCGGGGTTCGACGGAGTGGTCATCCCCGATCACGTGCCGCATATCCCCGGTGATTCTTCGTGGAACATGACGAGTCGTGCCTACGCGGTGGGCTATCTGAAAGGGATCATCCGGACATTGGAATCGTAATGAAAAGACAGTTGCACAAAACCGTACAGCGGGAGGCGTAGTTATGGATACAAGTGAAAAGGTGTATAAGACATTGAAAGAACTGGAAATCGATTATCAGAAACATGAGCATCCGCCGGTATTCACCGTAGAAGAAGCGAATAAGTATTGGGAGGGCATTCCGGGAAAACACTCGAAAAACATTTTTCTGAGGAACAAGAAAGGCAACCGTCACTTCTTGATCGTCATCGATGCCGAAAAAACACTCGACATAAAGCAGCTCCAGAAGAAAATAGGAGTCGGCAGCTTGAGCTTCGCCTCCGAAAAACGGCTTCACACATACCTCGGTCTTGAAAAGGGGGCGGTTTCCCCCTTCGGTCTGTTGAATGATGAAAACCACGAAGTGGAGGTACTTATCGATCAGGACCTTTTAGCAGCCGACTATGTCAACTTTCATCCAAATGTAAATACGGCAACACTTACCGTTACAGTTGAAAATTTTAGACGTTTTCTCGAACACACCGACAATAGGGTAACTATTCAACCTTTATGAACTATCTTGTCGTCTTTTTAGGTAACCCCGGAAACCAATATCGAAAAACCAGACACAACGTAGGGGCCCGCTGCTTAGAATATCTCTCTTTTTACCGTGAACTCTCCTGGCAGGAGAAGTTCAAAGGAAGGTTCGCGCGGCACATTTGTACCGGTGCCGCCGGCGGCGCGAGGTCAAGCCCATCGTCTGGTTCAGTCGGCAGCATTACCGCGGGTCTTCTTGTTCCCCAAACCTTCATGAACAGAAGCGGAGAGAGTGTCTCCGCCGCGGCATCTTTTTACAAGCTGAAGCCTTCCTCGATCATCATCGTCCATGATGATCTGGAAACCGAGTTCGGAAAATACGACATCAAAATAGGCGGCGGATTAGGGGGGCACAACGGACTGCGGTCGATCGCCGTTCTCTTAGCCTCGAGGGATTTCCTCAGGCTTCGGATCGGCATATCCCGACCGAGGCGGAAATCGGTCTCCTCCTATGTGTTAGGAAAGTTCACCCCGGAGGAGGAGGCGGAGCTGCCCGGCGTGCTGGAAGAGGCCGCCCGCTTTTTGGAAAAGACCATAAAGGCGAACGGCCCGGCCGGAACACGATAAAGCCGATTGGTGCCGTTACGTATCGCTGCTGAAGGGGGTACGGCCTTTAAGCGATCGGGCCAATGTCAGTCGACCGGCGTATTCCAAATCGCCGCCGACCGGAAGGCCGGAGGCAAGCCGGGAAAGTTTTACACCGGAACCTTTCAGCATCTTGGCCAGATAGAGCGCGGTGGTGTCACCTTCGACGGTGGGGTTTGTGGCTACGATCACCTCTTTCACCGGCTCGCTCATTACTCTTCCAATTAGCGAGCCCATGGCGAGTTCATCGGGTCCGATACCGTCGAGAGGAGAGATTGCCCCGTGTAAGACGAAATAGAGGCCGTCATATTCATGGGTGGTTTCGATCGTAGAGACATCCTGAGATTCTTCCACGACGCAAAGAACGGAACCGTCACGACGGGGATTGGAACAGATGTCACAGGGATCGGATTCGGTGTAATTCCTGCATCGAGAACACTGCTTCATCTTGGTTTTCAACTCTTTAATCTGCGTTGATAACGCGTCAAGATAGGACTGGTCCTGCCGCAAGAGATAGTAGCCCATCCGGGAAGCGCTTTTTCGTCCTACGCCGGGGAGTTTTGATAGATTTTTAATTACGAGATCGAGAGTGTTCACCTACATTCCCAACATGCCGGGTGGTATATCCAATCCGCCGGTCATCGAAGATATCTCTTCCTGCAGTTTTTCTCTCACCTTACTCGAAGCGTCGGTGATCGCCGCCAGGATAAGATCTTGAAGCATGACCACGTCGTTCGGATCGACCACTTCAGGCGCTATCGTAACATCGAGCACCTGCATCTGACCGTTCATGAGGACCTGGACCATGTCCCCGCCGGCGCTGCCGGTCACCTTAACCTCTTTCATCTTATCCTGCATTTCTTGGAAACGGGACTGAACGTTCTGAAAGTTTTTTAATATATCCATAGGATTCATAGAGCGTTACTCCTCATCTACAACTTGGCCGCGAAATACCCTCTTTAAAAGTTCGACCTGCTCATCCCCTTCTCCTGTTTTACCGGTTTGTTTATTGGTGATGACTCCGAAATCCAGCTGAAAACGGTGCCCGGTAATCTCTTCAATTTTTTGTATGAGAACAGGCGCTTCCTGCTTCGTGCTGCTCGCGGAATAGGAGCGTTCGAACAAAAAGGAGATGGTATTACCGTGCTGCTCCACCCGTGCAGCGCTTTTGATATTGGTCGCCAAGGTTATTTTCTGTTTGAGCGCGTCCGCGAGCTGCTGCTGCAGTTTTTTACAGTCGATCGAGACGGGGGTTTGCTGCTGTTGGTCTGCCATGGAGTTCGCGGGGCTTTCAGGCTGCCGGCGGCCCGACATCGCGGCAGCGGGACCTCGATCCGTGGGGCATTCATCCACAAGACCCTCTTCGGCTGAAGACGGGTAGGCCCCGTTAGCGGATGTCGTGTCACGCCGGTCCGTTTCGGAACCGGCGGTAGATTGGTCCACCCCGGAAGCTGACGGCTCATCCTGTGTCTTTTCAGAAGGAGCCGGACATTCACCCTGAAGCAGTTCGGATTTCAGTTCCTGGATCTTTGCCAAGATTTCCTTCTGATCGATATAGTCCCGCAACCCGGATAATCGGCTTAGAACAAGCTCGAGTTCGAAACGCTGGTTAAGGGAGAAGCGGATATCCCGAAACAGTCTCAGGAGCCGCTGCATCGCCTCTTCCAACTGTTGTACGGAAAACGCCCCGCGGACAGCTTCCGAATAGCGGTCGATACTGCATCCTAAAAGCGATTCCTTTTTTATTCCGTTTCGGATGAAAAGGAGATTTCTGAAATACTCAGCCACATCGAGGACGAATTGTTCTATCGATACCCCGGAAGAGATGATGGTATCCGTATATTCCAGCACTTCTTTCGTCTTTCCATCGGCTATCAGTTCCGCTAAGGTGTTGATCTTCTCGAACCCGACCAAACCCAGGGTCCGGGTGATCTTCTCCAAGGTAATGGAACCGTCGGAGAAACTGACCACTTGATCGAAGAGCGTGTACGCGTCCCGAAGCGATCCGGTCGCCTCTTTGGCGATCCAGAACAGCGCGTCCGATTCAGCTTCCGCCCCTAAATCGACGGCGGCCTTCTCGAGCTGCGTCTTGATGTCCTCTGCCGGGATAAGCCGAAAATGAAACTGCTGGCATCTGGAACGGATGGTCGCCGGCACCTTGTGTATTTCTGTTGTAGCGAAAATGAAAGCGATATAGGGGGGCGGTTCTTCGATCGTTTTTAACAGAGCGTTAAACGCGCTGTTCGAAAGCATGTGGACTTCATCGATAATATAGATTTTGTACCTGGAATTGCTCGGAGCGAACAACACCTCGTCCTTGATTTCCCGGACATCGTTTACCGACGTATTGGATGCTCCGTCAATCTCTATCACATCGAGGGAATTGCCTTGGGTAATTTCCTTACAGTTGGTACAGCTGCCGCAGGGAACGGGGCCGGGACCGTTTTCGCAGTTGAGGGCCTTCGCCAAAACACGAGCGGCTGAAGTCTTGCCTACTCCGCGCGGACCGGAAAAGAGATAGGCGTGCGCAATCCGTCCCTGTTCAAGCGAACTTTTTAAGGTTGATACGACGAATTCCTGACCGATTACCTGGTCGAACGCTTGCGGTCGTTTTTTTGTTGCAGTTACTTCGTATGCCATGAAAACTTCGTATAAATAAAACCCCTTTAGCTCCAGTCAAGCTGCTTGTGTCTCACCAAACAGTCGCTTACCGCTGCTACCTTCCGGTCCTGACGGGGTT
>CAZJBZ010000183.1:6510-8790 GCA_964543975.1 uncultured Spirochaetales bacterium | reverse complement strand
AACCGCCATAAGAGATTCTCCTTGGAGGAAGAGATTATCTCGGCATTTTGATATGAAAAAAAGAAGAGGGAGAGAGTTTATGCAATCACCACAAATATCTCTTTTGGTAGAGGCTCGATTATCATGAAAATCCGAGGGAAACTAACCGGCAGTATTTTGATCGTCATTTTTGGGTTTCTCCTTGCCTTTGTTCTTTTATTAGGTGCCGATCTCTTTGTTTCGAACATGAAAAAATTGGAAATTAAAGCCCTCAAGGTGCTTAATAATTGGAACCAATTGAATACCTCTTCTCGTGATATTCTCATCTCGCAAAATGATTTGAATGAGGTTTTGTCTCGCTATTCCCGCTTCCTCACGCTTTTTGATACCTCCCTCCAAGAATTAATGGAGATATCGGAGGCCGTATCAATCGACAAGCAGTCACGGACCGGACTTGAAGAATCGAACGATCTCTGGGATTTTTATAAGAATAACTATGAAATTATTGAGAAAGATTTATCATTAATAGTAGAAGCGGGATTGGCCGAAGAAATCGGGCAGCGCGGGCTTTTGCAGTTCTATCTATCCGAAATGCAGCATGGAAGACTCTCGCTTAAAGAAAATGAGGTGTTACAGGAGTTGGATTCGTATATTGTTACTATTTCATCTTCCGTATCGGGGTTCGATGAAAAATTGACAGGGGCAGCGGATAGAATAAGCCGTCAGGCGGCCCGTCTCTCTCAAATGAGCACGCTCATTTCGGCCGCAATTTTCCTCGGCCTCACATCCTTTGCGATTATATTTTCCATACTTTTTAGCAAAAGAATTGCGATACGACTACAGAGTATTGAACAGGCGATGCATCGTGTGTCCCAAAAAGATTTTCGGGTGGGAATCGATGATACGGGAAGAGACGAGATCGGCAGCCTGGGTATGCATATAAACAACGTATTGGATACGATGAATGGATTTTTCTTCACTACACAGCAGACTTCCGGTCAGGTGAATGAACTCAAGGAAAATCTCTCCGCCACTACTACGCAAACGGTAGCCTCCATGGAACAGATCAGTAAGACCATGGAAATGATAAATAGCCGTTTTATCTCTTTTAATCAAAATATCGGTGATATAACCCAATCCATCGAAGGTATTGTACTGCGAATTACGGAGTTAAAAGAACAGATCGATAGTCAGTTCGATTCGATAAGCAGCAGCTCCTCGGCTATCGAAGAAATGAACGCTTCAATAAATAGTGTTACGGATTTAGCCAAAAAACGTCGGGAAGGTACCGAGGAACTGCTTACAATAACGCAGGACGGACATGAAAAGGTCGAGAAGACGAATGATATTATCGAGACCATTTCAACAGAAATCGATTCGATCATCGATGCGATCGATATCATCAATAATATCGCCGATCAGACAAATATTTTATCGATAAATGCCTCTATTGAGAGTGCTCATGCAGGAGAGGCCGGTAGGAGCTTTGCTGTAGTGGCGGAACAGATCCGGATCTTAGCAGAATCCACATCCGAGAATGCAAAAGATATTACCGAAACGCTCCGTTCGATTGCCGATCATATAAAAGAATCAAAAGAAATGAGTAACGATAGTTCTATTGCGTTGGAAAATATCAGTACTGAAGTAACGCAATTTACAGCTGCCATGAGTGAAATTAGCGCGAGTATGGAGGAACTGCAGATCGGCAGTAACAGTATTTTGGAGGCCACAACCACTATCTCGGAGATTACCAACAATATAAACGGCGGGTATGAGGAGATAGAGCGGAAGGCCAAGAATATCGAAGACGGTATGCGAAAAATGCGGGAAGTCTCTTCCGAGGTTGGCGAGGGGATGAGTGAAATAGGTGGCAGCGCTAAAGAGGTGCTTTCAGCAATGGCAGAAGTTGATTCCCTTACCAATAGCAGTAAAGATCAGATCCGGGAACTGGATGAGAAAATGGCAGCCTTTAAGGTGAAGTAATCCCAAACCACCGGCAAAAAGACTTTTCATATTCTCCTTTTATATCACACGAATGCCGGTAACGGAATAGGGTGGAAAATAATAGTGGCGCTGTACCCTGTTCAGGACGATAATTAGTACTGTCATGTATTCAGGCTATGGATTTCGAGAATCTGAAATCGGCGATGTAGATGTCGTTAAACATGAAGGGGTGTACCATCTTTTTCACCTTACCCTTCCCAACCACGATTATATCGCGCATGCCGTCAGCGAAGACGGATTGACGTGGAAAAGAGTGAAAAACGCTCTTTTTATTGGAGAACCGGAAGAGTGGGATGA
>CAZJBZ010000183.1:0-6500 GCA_964543975.1 uncultured Spirochaetales bacterium | reverse complement strand
TGATATGCTCTGGACGATGCATGTTACGAAAGATCCCTACAAAGCCGGCGGATGGCGAATGTTTTATACCGGTCTCTGTATTCAAGAAAGGGGAAGAATACAGCGGGTTGGTCTCGCCCGAAGCGACGACCTCTATACGTGGGAAAAGGACGGATCGGGCAAGTATCCTCTCCAGCTTACCGGCGGTCCTTATGAGCGTAGTATTGATGAGGGGCGGCATTGGGTCAGTTTCCGGGACCCCTTCTGTTTTCAGGACAACGGACAAATCTTCCTTATAGCGGCGGCAAGGGTCAAGCAGGGACCGATAATCCGTAGAGGATGTGTCTCTCTGGCCGAAGAGATACAAGAGAATGATTTTAAATTCAAAGATCCTCTTTACCATCCGGGACGCTACGACGATATAGAGGTGCCGAATTTACTCAATGTTCAAGGAAAGTACTATCTTATCGCTTCCATCCGGGAAGATGTTAAAGTCCATTACTGGTATTCTGAGGATTTCGAAGGTCCGTATAAAAACTTCTATGATAACGTACTCCTTCCACAGGGGAACTACGCCGCACGGATCTGCTGGGATGAGGACCGTTATTTGGTATGGAACTTTTTTTATAAAGGCCTCACTACCAATGGCGATCATTTAATGGCCCCGCCGAAAGAGTTGAGTGTCGATAAGAACGGCGAATTACGACTTAAAACCTACGCCGGCTTTAAGGACATAATATCGAACACCTTAACCGGTCAAAAACTTACCCCTCTCGATCCTTTGCTCAACAATCCTTACGGCTTTCAAAGAAGCGTCGGCCCTTCCGCTACAATGGGTTGCGACAGCGGGTTTGAGGCGTTTCTGCTGAAAGGGACCTATACCGATTTTATCCTTTCAGGCGATCTAAACCTGTTGGGGCACGGAAAATGCGGACTAGTGTTTCGTACGAACGAAGAGGGTGACGGTTACTATTTAAGTCTTGATTTTTATAAGGGTGTTGCTCAGATCAGGGCATGGAAACACAAACCGGACGGAGCGATCGAAGAGGCATTCTATTATAAGCAGCTGCAGCAGTCTTTTTTTGTACCGGAAGAGGAACCCCACTCCTTTTCTCTTATCGCGTATGAGCAGTATATCGAGTTTTCACTACACGGCTCTATCCTTCTTACTTTAGCGGACAATGAATTCGAGAGAGGGAGAGTCGGTTTTTATGTCGAAAGCGGTCATATAATGGTGGTAGGCCTTCAATTGAGGACCTGCACCAACCCCGCAACCGAACAATTTCCCGAAAGTGTGGCCCTATATAAATGAAGCTCAATCATCCATCGGAAAAGAGACGGTAAAAACGGGGTATGGTTTCCGTTGTTGAATTGATGATGAACATTTTTTGATGTTCGCTTTCCAGTATAATCGGACGACCGTCTTTATTGGTCGTGTAACGTTTGAATGCCATTGTGATGGAGACGATTGGAATATCGTGGTGTTCTAAAATTGACTCAACGGCCTGGGTACCGTCCTGCTTGTTGGGACCTAAATCTACATCCATAAGGATTACATCGAAATTCACAGTCTTGAGTGAAGAGTACCGACCCTCCTCTTGGCAAAAAAAGAAATTTATTATTGAAGGATATTGTGCATTGTGATAATTATGAGTATGTTAGTAGCTGTATTTTTCACTGTTCACCGAATGTAAGGGGGAGTTGTATGGCTCAGATGAAAATGAGAACGAAAATCACGGTGGGCTTCATTGTTATGATCGCCCTCATTGTAGCGGTCGGCGGTGTAGCGATCCTCTTTCTCAATCAGGCTTCCACCGATTTCGTTCAGTACCGGGAATGGGCGAGAGATTCAAACCTCATGAGCAATCTTCAAGAAAATATGCTCATGGTGCGTATGAATGTTAAGGATTTCCTGATTCGAGGTGATGAGAAAGAGAAAGAAGAGTTCGATCACTACTTTACACTAGTCGACGAACAGATTGATGCCGCGCACAATCAAATACAAGATCCGGAACGGGCACAACTCGTCGATCAGATTGATGAAGCGCTTGTCACCTACGGAGAACATTTTGATAAAGTTGTAGAATTGCAGGCGCGGCGTGATGAAGTGGTTCTCAACGGCATGGATAGTGTCGGGCCTCGGATCGAACAAAACCTGACCGACATTCTCTCTTCGGCCCGTGAGGACGGGGACATGACCGCCGCCTATTATGCCAGTCTCGCTCTGAGAAACCTGATGCTTGCCCGTCTCTACGCCTTCAAGTTTTTGGATTCTAACGAAGAACAGCATGAAGAACGGACACTTCAGGAATTGGCAGATATGAAAGAGCAGCTTGACATCCTCGATCGTGAAGTTCAGAACCCCGAGAGGCGTGTCCTTTTAGCTGATGTTATCGAAGGAGAGACCGACTATCGTGAATACTTTACCCGTGTTGTCTCCATAATCTACGAACGGAACGATAACGTCGATAATTACCTCGATGTCATCGGTCCGGAGATAGCCGATTACGGACGCGCGGTTGTGGCTTCCATCCAAGAAGACCAAGATATATTAGGTCCGCAGGTGCAGGCGGCAAACAGAATGGCCATCATTCTTGCCATCATCATTGCGGGAATAGCGGTCGTGGTCGGCATCATCCTTACTATTTTTATAACAAGGAGTATTCTCAGGCAGCTTGGTGAAGATCCGGCTGTGATTCAAGATATCGCCGAGAGGGTCGCGAAAGGTGATCTGGGTATGGACCTCTCGGAAAATAATATACAAGGAGTTTATCTCTCGGTTAAAGAGATGGTAGACGCACTCAAGTATAAAGCGGACATCGTAGAACAAATTGCCAACAAGGACCTCTCCGTCGCGATAAAGAAAGCCTCCGAGAAAGACCAATTGGGACAATCGCTGATCGTCATGAAAGACGCCTTGAATGAACTATTAGGCCAGGTAACGAACGCGGTCGATCAAGTTTCTACCGGGGCGGACCAAGTTTCACAAGCGAGCCAAAACCTGTCCCAAGGCGCAACCGAACAGGCAAGCAGTCTGGAAGAGATTACCTCATCTATCAATGAAATAAACAGCCAGTCACAGGGAAACACTAAAAACGCGGAAGAGGCCAACGCGCTTGCAAAACAGGCGAGCGAAAGCGCCAATTCCGGCAGCAATCAGATGAAAGAGCTTATAGAAGCGATGGAAAAAATTACGGCTTCCGCGGACGAGATCAATAAAATTGTCAAGACGATCGACGATATCTCTTTTCAAATCAATCTCCTCGCGTTAAACGCGAATGTTGAGGCGGCACGAGCGGGAAAATACGGAAAAGGTTTTGCCGTTGTCGCCGAAGAGGTTCGAAATCTTGCCAACCGAAGCGGAGAATCGGTACAGGAAACCTCTCAACGAGTGGAGGAAGCGAACCGGAATATTCGGTTAGGAAGTGAGTTGGTTGAAAAGACCTCCGTTCAGCTGGAGCAAATTGTAGAAGGTTCGAACAAGGTAGCCCAATTCCTCGATGAGATTACCCAGGCGAGCAGAGAACAGTCGCAGGGCATAGACCAGATAACCGACGGATTAGACCAGATCGACCAGGTGACCCAATCCAATACGGCGAGTGCCGAAGAGAGCGCATCCTCCGCCGAAGAGCTTGCCTCCCAGGCCCAGCAGTTAAAAGCGATGATCGCCCAATTTACTCTTGAAGACGGCAAAACAAGATTGGCGATAACCGATAGGACTGGTCGGCAATCGAGAAAAAATACCTTTAGCACCACCGGAGGGGCAAATCGAGCGAAGGCTGAGAACAAGAACCGCCACGAGAAAGAGGAAACCGGCATCATGCCGATGGAACAGGGTGAACCGAAAGAACAGCAACGGCGGAAACCGCAGGATGTTATTAAGCTCGATGACGACGACTTCGAACAGTTTTAATCGACGATTACCCCATAAAGTGAAGAAGCAGCCGAATCTGTATGGCCGCTTCTTTTTTTTGTGCCGTGTTCGGTATTGCCAATGACGACCGGGTGGTGCCGCGGCTTGCGGGGATGGTAGATTTTTTAGACCCGGCGCTTTATACTGGACCATATCGTACGGAGGTATCGGTTCATGGAAAAGAGTATAAAACAGCTTATAACGGAGATGACCCTCGAAGAAAAAGCGTCACTCTGTTCCGGATTGGATTTTTGGAAAACAAAACCCATCGGGAGATTGAACATCCCGTCCATTATGATGACCGACGGCCCGCACGGTTTGAGAAAGCAGATGGGGGAAACCGATCAATTAGGTATTCACAATAGTGTACAGGCCACCTGCTTTCCTTCCGGAGCTACGCTGGCTTCTTCCTGGGACAGAGAGGTGATTGCTTCCGTCGCTGAAGCGATCGCCGATGAGGCGAAGGCGGAACAGGTATCGATCGTCTTAGGCCCCTCAGTCAATATTAAACGGTCACCTCTCTGCGGGAGAAATTTCGAATATCTTTCCGAGGACCCATACCTTGCTTCACAGTTGGCGAAAAGTTACGTGATGGCGCTTCAGAAGAGAGGAGTGGGAACAAGTATCAAACATTTTGCCGTCAACAATCAGGAATATAGGCGATTTTCAGTCGATGCGATAGTCGATGAGCGTCCATTGCGTGAGCTTTATCTGTCGGCATTTGAGACCGCCGTCTCGGAGGCGCAGCCGTGGACGGTAATGTGCGCGTACAACAGAGTAAACGGCACCTACTGCTCGGAACACTCGAAACTGCTTACCGACATTTTAAGAACCGAGTGGGGTTTCGAAGGGACCGTCGTCACCGATTGGGGGGCGGCAAATGACAGGGTGGCCGGATTGAAGGCGGGACAGGACCTGCAAATGCCCGGAACAAAAGGGGCCCATGACAAAAAGATAGTGGAAGCGGTTCAAAACGGTACTCTCGACGAAGCAGTGCTGGATAAGACTGTGGAACGTCTTCTCCGGACCATTTTTAAAAGCGTTGAAGAGATCGATCGTGAGGCCGGTTTCGATAAAGAGAAACATCACCAACTGGCCCGGGAAATGGCCTCGGAATCGATGGTGCTTCTGAAAAATGAAGGGAACATCTTACCGCTCTCCCCGGACAGGAGGGTGGCGGTGATTGGGGAGTTGGCGGTCAACCCCAGATATCAAGGCGGAGGCAGCTCCCATATCAATCCCACACTGATAACCTCCGCTCTGGATGAAATGAAAAAAATTGCTGATCCGGTTTTCGCTAAAGGATATTCTTTGTCCGGTGATGAGAGTGATCACGCGCTGGAGGAAGAGGCGGAAAAGCTCGCCTTGGAAAACGAGGTTGTGGTTCTGTTTGCGGGTCTTCCCGATTCATACGAATCGGAGGGATACGACCGGCAGCATATGCGGCTTCCTCCGAACCAGGACCGTCTCATTTGTCTTTTGAGTGAGAAAAATAAAAATATCGTCGTTGTTCTTTCCAACGGTTCTCCGGTCGAGATGCCGTGGATCGGATCGGTCAAAGGGGTCCTGGAAGGGTATCTGGGCGGACAGGCGGGCGGCGGCGCGGTTACCGACCTTCTCTACGGTTTGAAGAACCCTTCAGGCAAGCTTGCCGAATCGTTTCCCGTTCGGTTGGAAGATAATCCTTCTTACCTCAATTTTCCCGGAGAGGGCGATACGGTTAACTATGGAGAAGGTCTTTTCATCGGTTATCGCTACTATGACGCGAAAAAAGTCGAACCGCTCTTTCCGTTCGGTTTCGGACTTTCTTACACTACCTTTGACTACACCGGTATTACAACAGACAAGAGAGAGATGTCCGATTCCGACGAGCTCACCGTTACCGTTACCGTCAAAAATCGCGGAAACAGGGCGGGAAAAGAGGTTATTCAACTGTATGTCTCCGACATCGAGCGTTCGGTTGTTCGACCCGAGAAAGAGCTGAAAGGTTTCATCAAAGTCGAACTGCAGCCCGGCGAAGAGCAATCGGTTGTCTTTCGATTAGGGAAACGGGCCTTCGCTTACTACGATGAAACCGGAAATGAGTGGTACGTGGAACCGGGGCGATTTATCGTATACGCGGGACCTTCATCGGCAGAGCTGCCTCTTTCAGCGGAAATCTTTGTCCGTTCTAATGCTCGACGACTGAGAAGATATAATGTAAACACCACCTTGGAAGATATCGGACAACATCCGGACGGGAAATCGGTCCTCGATTCATTAGCGGAGCGGTTTTTGGGAGGACAGTTCGGGGATGCGCCCGAAGAAGAGAAGATGATGATGCGGGAGATGATGAAATCGATGAACCTTCGCATGATGGCGAACATCTCCGGCGGGCAATTTACCGAAGAAGAGGCGGAATCGATAATACGACAGCTAAACTCATAACGCTTATTTATCGGCATATGGAATATCACATCGGTATAGACATCGGTTCTACAAGCACTAACGCGGTGATAGTGAACGAGAAAAATGAGATTGTTTATTCTCTTCCCTACCGCCGTCATTCCGGAATCATAGTCGATTCGTTAAAAGAACGATGCAAGCTCTTTTAGAACACGCGGAAGCG
>CAZJBZ010000182.1:5156-8796 GCA_964543975.1 uncultured Spirochaetales bacterium | reverse complement strand
TTTTCCGTATTGACAAAGGCCCCAGGAACAGGGGGATCTGAAGCTTCTGTACTTCATGTGGTCCTCAGACGGGTGGATGATACGATGATTATTCCGGAGAGCGCGCTCCTTTTTCGGGACAAAAAGCATGTCGTGTTTGTCGCCGACGGGGACAATGGGAGAACGGCCCGGTTGGTTGAAGTCCTTGTAGGCTTACGAGAAAACGGCAACGCGCAAATTTTAGACGGCCTGTCTCGGCAGGATAAGATCATCATACGGGGGAATGCCTTTTTAGAGGATGGTCAAAACATCCGCATGGTGGACGGCTGATGAAGATTACCGAGCAGGCCGTCCGTCATCCGATTACGACAATCATGATTTTCATCGGGATGTTCATCGTAGGGCTGGTCTCTCTATCACGACTCGGTTTGGACCTTTTCCCTGATGTTTCCCTGCCGACGGTACTGATCAGCACCCCCTATCCGGGTGTCGGCCCATACGAGGTCGAATCGGGGATTACACGGAAAGTCGAAGAGTCGGTCTCTACCTTGAACGGGGTGAAGAGTATCTCCTCATCTTCGAGTGAAGGTGTTTCCATGGTTCTTGTCAATTTTGATTGGGGCATGGACCTTGACAACCTGGTCCCGGATGTACGGGAGAAGCTCAATGCCATAGAGGACGAGCTTCCGGAGGGAGCGAACCGGCCGAACATCCTCAAGTTTAACCCGGAGCATCTGCCGTCGTTGGAGTTCAATCTTTCCTCGACGACGAAGGGAATCGACATCCGCGGTTTGGCTGAAGGCGAGGTTGTCCCGGATCTGGAAAAGATCGCCGGAGTCGCGAAGGTGTCCATTTTCGGCGGACAGGAGAAGGCGGTCCTCGTGAGACTCGATTTGGATGCAATCGGAAAACTCGATATCTCGATAACACAGATCTTGAAGATTTTTCAGGGAGAAAACATCAGCCTGCCGGCCGGTTCCATGAGTATCGAGGACCGGCATATGACGCTTCGGACCATCGGAGAGTTCGAGTCCCTCGAGGACGTCCGTTACGTGCTTGTCGGCCACAAAAACAACGTTCCGGTCTTTTTAAACGATATTGCTGAAGTTTCTCTCGATTATCTTCCTCAGGAAGAGTTCGCGCGGGCAGGATCTGAAACAGGGGTCATCCTGTCGGTACGGAAACAACCGGGACATAATACCGTACAGGTCAACCGAGAGGTTAAGGACCGGCTCAAGGAATTGGAGAAACGGTTGCCTCCATCGATCACCATCCAAATTCAGTCGGACCAAAGCCTCTCGGTCCTGCGGTCTATCGGAGGTGTAGCACGGGCGGCGTGGCAGGGCGGACTGCTTGCAATTCTGGTTCTGCTCTTCTTTTTGCGCAATATTCGGTCAACGCTCATCATCTCGGTGGTTATCCCGGTATCGGTCATCACCACTTTTTCGCTCATGGATTTCGGCGGACTAACCATGAATATCGTTTCACTCATGGGAATCACGTTGGGAGTGGGGATGTTCGTCGACAACTCGATCGTGGTCCTTGAATCGACCTTCAGAAAACAGCTGTCGGGCAGCGATCCGAGCAGCGCGGCGATTATCGGAACGGGAGAGGTGGGCAAGGCGATAACGGCCTCTACCCTTACAACGATGGCGGTCTTTCTTCCCATGGTTTTTGTCGAGGGGATGGCCGGACTCATCTTTAAGGATTTGGCCCTCACCATCACCTTCGCCCTCTTTATTTCGTTGGCGGTTGCGCTTACCCTTATTCCCGTTTTCTGCTCAAAGTTTCTCTCGCTGGAAAAGGGTATAGCGGTAGAGAAGACGAAGCGCCGGCTGCGGGAGCAGGATTTCGAACTGTCGTTGGCGGATGTCGAAGTCAGGACGGGAAACAAGTTCGCCGACGGGGCGGGAAAGCGAATACAACGGCTGCTTCAGAAATTGGATGACTTTTATGAACGGCTGCTGCGATGGTCGCTTCACCACGGCGGATTAATTCTCGCCTCGGCCGGTGTGCTGCTGGTCATCTCCATCGGATCGATCCTTCTGTTGGGGATGGAATTCCTTCCGGAAGCCGACGAAGGACAGTTCCTGATCGACATGGAAACAAAGATAGGCTTTTCATTTTCAGCGACCGAAGAGAAGGTCATTGAAGTCGAAAAAGTCGTCACAGAGGTATGCGGAGACGATCTGCTTTCTATCGCCTCTCAAATTGGTCGCAGCGGCGACTATCTAAGCGCCTCCGGTACGGGGAGCAATCTGGCCGGGATTCATGTCGCCTTGGTCGATAAGGATGAGAGGAAGCGGAGCGTGTGGAAGATCGTCAGTACGGTGGAGGAGGAGCTGAAACGGAGGGTCCTTGATACCAAGTTCATTCTCAAGGTGAAGGGGATGGCATCCATGGCGGCTACCGCCACCGGTGAATCCGATCCGGTTGTGGTCGCCCTCTCCGGAAGCGATCTGGAGTCCATGAATGATTACGCGGGGAGTGTCCGAAAAACGATGCAGTCAATCGAAGGCATACGCAATGTTGAAGTTTCCCACAAGAAGGGTAAACCGGAGATACAGTTTACAATAAATCGTAAACAGGCGTTAAGTCTTGGTTTCAGTCCGTTGGAAATCGCAACTACTCTGAGGACCGCCTACAAAGGGGCGGATGTGACCAGGTACACGACACCAAACGACGATTTTTCCGTTATCGTCATGCTCCGCGAGGAGGACGGAAAAATGGAGCGGGTGGGGAGTCTCTTCCTGGTCAATCAACGGGGAAAAAAGATACTCCTGGAAAACCTTGTGGATATTGTCGAAGATACCGGACCGCTTTCCATAGCCCGTGAAAACAGGGCTCGCATGATCAAGGTTACCGCAACATTAACCGGTGAACGGGCATTGAGTGACGTGATGGCGGATGTCCGCGAAGAAATCGCCGCCTCAGGTCCCCCGCCGATCGGGATTGATCTGAACTATACAGGATCGAGTAAAGAGATGATCGAATCGTTCCGGGGGCTTCTCTTCGCGTTGGCGCTGGCGGTCGCCCTGGTCTATATGGTCTTGGCCTCCCAGTTCGAGAACCTTCTTCATCCCTTTATCGTTATGCTGTCGGTCCCTTTTGCCGCGATCGGGATGGTGGCCGCCCTCCTCATCACGAACACCACCTTCAGCATTATCTCATTTATCGGGGCCATCCTGTTAGTGGGAATCGTTGTAAACAACGCCATCGTTCTCATCGATTATATCAATCTGCTGCGCAGGAACGGGGTCCCTCTGCTCGATGCAATCGTAAAGGGCGGTAAAACACGGTTAAAGCCGATTTTAATGACCACACTGACTACCATTTTAGGTCTCCTTCCCATGGCGCTCGGTGTGGGAATGGGTGCCGAAATCCGCGCGCCGATCGGAAGGGCGGTGGTGGGCGGGCTTTCCACCTCCACGTTAGTTACGCTCATTCTTATTCCGACCATATACTGGTTAATCGAATCGAAAGTGAAAAAGGGTGACCTGCGGCTGAGGACCGCCGGTACCCATGGCGGAAACGGAGAGGGGGACGGAAACGGACCCGCTCAGCACGATGGTCCCGGTATGGAAGAGGGCCGCGATAAGACGGCGAAGGGCGTGAACGCCTTCGGGAAAGAAGGTTACACTGAAGGGATGCCTTTCTCTCC
>CAZJBZ010000182.1:0-5146 GCA_964543975.1 uncultured Spirochaetales bacterium | reverse complement strand
TTTTCAGGTCCAAGAAGCGACAACAATCGGGTCACCCGGTATGAAGAGCCTTCGAGGGCCTCTACCCAATAACGGACGCAGGTAAACGCCTCTGAAACACGCCGCTTCAATTCATCTGTTTTACGGACCGTTAGACCGTCCCGGATCAATCCGGAGAGTTCGGCCAAAAAGAGCCACCACACCAGTTCGTGAAACGCCTCTTTATTGAAGTAGAGGATCTCCTTATATCTGTTTATTCCTAAGAATTGCCGGACCTCGTTGTTGAGAAGAAGCTGGTTCATTGTCTCGCCGGCCCACTCCTTGGGCGTTTTCCCGGTCTTGTTCCACTTGAGATCGGTTGTCAGCAGTTTAAGCGCGTCAATGCTCCTCGGCATGCCGTCCTCCCGCTCACCCATTTCTTTCAATATTTTCCGAAGCGGCCGTTCAAACCATAATTCTTCCATTATCGATTCGGTTTCGTTGTCCGGCTCACTCAAACGCGTCGTGTCGCCATCACCGGACCGCAGCGCGCTCAAGGGGGTTATGAATGCATTGGAACAGAGGACGTGGACGGTTTCGGGCATTATTTGGAAGCCGTGCTTCAGATAAGAGACGGCGAAATCGTGCGGCTCTTTTGGATGGGAAATGTCGTCAAGGAGGGAAGACATCGCTATAACACAATCGAGTTCTTCCTGATAGAGGGAAACAGCCGCCTCCCTGCCGCGGCGCGCCTGCTTTGAATTCCGGTCTGTTTCCTGTTCATCCGTACCCAAATACTCTTCGGTTATTCGAACAAAATCTCGATATCGGTCACACAAACGGTCCACCTCCGGCTGTTCCGGAGGAGAATACGTTTTTAGAAAAGCTTCGATCAAATCGCTGTTTAATTGAGTCGGATAAGCGTGCATGAAAGCGTTGTGAAGCGGATCGAGAAAAACCTCTTTGAGGGCTGTTTCCAGATTAGTGAATCCCGCTCCGCCCAACGATTGGGCCAATTTTCCGTAATGGCCCTCTTCACTATCCTGCACTTCAAAAAAATCGAGGAAAACCTGATATTCGAACCCCTGCAATGAAATGGTAATCCCCCGTTCGTGAAGCTCTCTGTTGTTGCGGATGTAGAGCAGACCGGAGCGGTGTTCCCGGAAAACGGTATAGAAGGTGTCGTCGTACCGTAAATCCAGCGTTTCGGCTATGGTCGCGGTGGTGGTCCGTTTTTGTCCGTTCGCCTCCTTTACCGAATAGGGCGCGGAACGATAGATTGTTCCGTACGCCTGCTCGTATTTGTTGTTGAAAAGGACCAGCCCGCGGTCAATTCCGTTTTTATTGGAATAGGCGAATACATTTTCGTTGACCCCTCCCTCCTGCTGCACGTCGTAGAGGCGGAAGTTTTCCGCGCCGGAGAAGAGTGCTCGCCGCTTCATCAACGGAAAAATTTCCGTTTCGTGACGATGGACCAATGGTTCGTCCGGTTTCTCATCCCGGTAGGCTTTCCTGTATTCCATGCCGTATTTTTCCGCGAAACCCTCAATCTGGCCATGGCCGAACATGGGAAGGCCCGGCATGGTGACCATCATCGCGCAGACCCCGAAATACTTATCACCGGTACCGAATTGGGCCAAGGCCGTGTCCTCGTCCGGGTTGTTGAGGAAGTTGACGAAACGATTTAAGATTCCCGGATCGTATTCAACGGTGTTTTTGATAGTCGCCCGGTATTTCCCATTCTCTTCCGCTTTCAGCATGTTCATAAACGCGCTGTTGTACACTCTGTGCATGCCTAAGCTCCGCACGAAGTAACCTTCCATCATCCAGAACGCCTCCGCCAACAGTAGCGTATCGGGTGCCTCCACCGCTATTCGGTCGACTACCTCCCGCCAAAACTCCTTTGGTATGGCCTTGTTGAACTCCTCCTTGGTTAGTCCGAACTCCGCCCTTGACGGTATGTCGCCGCCCGATCCGGGTTCCGGGAACCACAACCGCTGGAAGTGCCGTTTTGCCAAGGTCATGGCGGCATCGAACCTGATTATAGGAAAGTTGCGTGCCACATGAAGGATTGTCTGAATAACCGCTTCCCGCACTTCCGGATTGAGGAAATTGAGTTGGGCGGTATCGTTCCACGGCATCGTTGTACCGTCGTTTCCGTGATAGATGTACCGAGTTTCACCGTTATAAAAATCGATCCATTTAAAAGTGACGGCGGCATCGGTCCTGTCGTAATAGCGGTCTTCGATAAAGATACCCACTCTATGGTCGTCGCTTAAATTAACGCCGCTGTAGGTGTAAGACGGATAGGGAGACTGGGGTGACTGGATGAACCAGTCGGGATGGTTTATTACCCATTCCGAATCGATCCCTGTATGGTTGGGGACCATATCACCCATCAGCCGAATTCCGCGGCGGCCGCACCGTTCCTTCAGATTGAGGAACGCGTTCCAACCCCCAAGCGCGTAGGCGATATCGTAGTGAATGACTGAGTAGGCGGAAGCTTCCGCTTCCGGATTACCGCAAATTTGTTTGATCCGTTTCGAAGCTCGACTCCGTTCCCACAACCCGATCAGCCATACCGCGGTAAAACCCCGTTGTGCCAAGGTGTCGAGTTCTTCATCGGGAATATTGTCAAGATGTTCGATCGGCCTGTTATACGTTTTCGAGAGTTGGTCGAGCCAGACGAACGCTGTCTTCGCTATAAGGACGACGTGAGGCATCCACTCTTTGTCCGGGGTAAACCCCTCATAATCCTCGTCGGTTCCTGTAAAATCGTACACTTCAGCGGGACCGGGACCGGGAAGCCGTGTCTTTTCTTCTTCCCGGATGTAGTCGAGGCTTCGAAGCAGACGCATGAAATAGTGACCTAACAATGACCCCCATCGTTCTCTGATATAACCGAGCTGGTCGGTCAACGAGTCGGGAAAAAGTCTTGCGGGTGAAAGCAGCATTTCGATGAGTGATTCACCGTTCGGACCGTAACCCGGTTTCTCTTTAAATATATCCTCCAGCTTGTCCATGACCGTTCGGTATGGTGTTCCGTTACGCAGTGCGCCGTCGTTGAAGAGTTCGTCGTATTTTTTGAACGCGGGGTTTTCATTCGCTAAAAAGAGCATCAGCATCTCTTCCAAGAGTGGTTCTCTATTAGCGACGTCATTGTCTTTTCCTTCAAGGTACTCTTCAGCGGTTTGTTCTCCCCGATAAACCGATAAGGGAGGGAACCGGTCGATAAAAACAAGCAGTGTCCGGTGTATCTCTTCAGTGCCTACTTCCTCCTCCAACGTTTTAAGAGCAGCTTTAATCGCCGACGGATCGACCTCTTCCCGATAACGATGGACCATGTAGTGAAAAATCTCATCGATGAGCCCGATTCCATTTATTTCTCCGGCTTGTGCCGCCTGTTCCGGGTAACGGACCAGGTCCTTTTTTTCGTTCATTTTCCGTACAAACGAACGAACGGCATGAAAATGGGGAAAGATGACGTTGCCGGTGGTTTGGTAGAGGGCTTGATCGAAATCGTAGCGGTCCCGTGATTCTCTCGATATGTGAAATTCCATCGTCGGATACATTGGTTCCTCCAGGTGTACTCTTCCATTATGGTACTAATTATGGGTAACAGAGGTAAATACCTCACAAGACCGGTCGTTATATAAAAATCACCAACCGGGCGGAATTGATGAAACGGTAATACCTGCGGTACAGCAAAAACGCGGCCTATAAACTGCTCCGATCAACGAAACCCGATAGTTTCCCGTCATTGTCAGCCCGTAGTGGATCGACCTGTTTTCCGGAAATGGAGGGTGAAACCGTAGCGCTATCCCTGCCCCGCCGGAATGGACCAGCCTGTGTAAGGTGGTTTGGAGATCGCTCCTGAATGGGGTGCGGTCATATCGATTTTGAGCATGCCATCCTATGGTGCCGACGATAATCGGGGAGAGAAAAAATCCGTGCTTTTCCGGGAAAAGAGAAAGAGAGAGCCCGCCCGCGGTATATTGGGACCGCAGTTTGTGCGCAGGGTCTGTTTCAGCCTTCTCTTCCCCCGTTTCATACGTGATCTAAAATGATAGTCGTTTCCCGAACCAGCCTGCTCGGTGGATAAACTTCGGCTGCAAGACCGCGGAGACGGTGGTAAGGTTGTCCGGAAATTGTCTTCCGAACAACGCGGTTATCTTTCCTTTGTCCGGCGTATTCCGATGTGAACGCGGGATTGTGACGGGATTTTTTTCTCCCAACGTGAACCCGACGGTACCGCTCGAAACATGTGTTTCGAGGTTGTATCTGTTTTCATAGGAGAGAAAACCGGCGTTGACCGAAGCTTGAATCCAGGGCCCCTCTTCAAACGCGGCCACCTGGGCCATTGTCGGACTGAATGAATACGTGCTCGATAATCGTATTTGAGGACCCAGTGAAAAAGCGATATCTCTGTCGACTATCCAAAAAACGATTTCCGTCATTCCGGTAAAATCTAGGGTGGAATAGACGATACCGCCAAGTGAAAACTCGACGGCGACAGGTAAAGAGGCGAAGAGAGAGAGTTTGGAATAGAAAAACGGATAAGCGGCGGAATGGGTCTCGTACTGCTCCGGCACCGGTCGTTCGACACCGATCATCGAGTGCCACTCTTTCTGCAGTTCCATGCCGCCGAGTCTGCCCCACACGGAAATACCGACACCGTTTGTAGAGATGAAACGAAAAAAGGAGGCGATATCGGGTTCTTCCGGGAACACGAAGCGGTATCCGGCTGATAAATAGCAATAATCCGTTCGAGAGCTGCTTTCTTCGAAGGTATACCCTTTGTCAGGGCTGTCACTGTTCGGGCCGAACCCCCTGTAGGTTAAACCGTCATATCCGGTTTCAGCAAGAAAACGGTTATCGACGATCAAACCCCAGCGAAAGCCATACGTTCGCAAATCATCCCATTCATCGACAAGCGCGGAGCCGAAGACATCATTTTCGGTTTGAAAGTACGGGCCTGTCGTCAAAAAGGGAGAGAGGGGGGACGGAATACCGGCAATCGGGTAAGCGAAAAGCGTGAACGAACAAAAGAAAAAAGGGGCAAGAAAAAGTGTACGGTTTGTCATTTTAATCGGAGATTAGCACGACTGAGGCATGATGATCCATATAAAAAACGGTTGATTAATTTCTGTAATGTGATATATTGTTCATTAATTGAACACGACAGGAT
>CAZJBZ010000181.1:0-8811 GCA_964543975.1 uncultured Spirochaetales bacterium | reverse complement strand
ACCGAAAATGAGCAGTTCACACTCATTCCCCCGATCGCCGCTCCCGCCTGCGGCCGCCGGTGTCCCGACTTTCTTTAAAGCGCCCCGCAGGAGGGAAAACCCTTTCCGCTCATCATCTGTGGCCTGTATCGCGCCGAAGAGGATATAGCGTTTGTCCTTCTCCAGATTGAGTATCTCCCGGGCCGTTTCCCGTGGAATGGGTTTAAAAAGAGAAAGGTCCAAGCAATTTGGTATGGTAACGATCCGGGTTTCCCGTAAAAGCCTGCTTTTTTTTGCAGTTTCGGCAAGCCATCTGCTCGGTGTTACTACTGTGAACTCTTTCCTCGAATAGAGGCGCGCTTTCCGCTCCCACAGTCTGCGGGATATGTCACGCACTCTGCCCGAAGAGAGCTGAGGGCAGCTGCCGCACCCATCCTCATAACGTTCACACTTTCCCGAATAGTGGCAGCCGCCGGTAAAACACCACATGTCGTGGAGGGTCCAGACCACGGGTGAGGAAAGGCGCGGCAGTTCATTGATGTTGAAAAAGCCGTGGTTTATCCAGTGCAGGTTGATGATGTCAGGGCATAAGGAAGCGGCCGTTTTCGAGAGTGTTGAAGGGAGCCAATTAACGGAAAAAGGGACCATCTCCCGCTCCGGATACAAGAGGAGGGGAAGCCGTGACAAGCGGGGTCGAAAAAGGGAAGCGATGTTATGGAGACCTCCCGAGCGGGTAAAACAGTTCGGACCATCCCCCACTTTCCGCTGTACCAGGACAGAGCTTTCGACCTGTTGTCGGGTTAGGCCTGTGTGAAGGCGATACATCGCCCGGGCGGCCCCCTGCACGGCATCGGTGGTATTGAGGTGTACAACGCGCATGAGGTTACGTACCGACCCGATCGCCCGGCTGTATCCGTTTAACCCGCTTAAGACCTTTCAGCCGAAAAAAGAAATCTTCGCTCATCTTTATAACCGGCCCGGCAATGTTTTCGTTTATGAAGGTGAACCGTCGAACAGGGGCCTCCTTTGGAAAGCGCACGCGCATTGTTTCAATGAACCGCTTCCGAGCACGGGCATAGAGGTCCGCATCGATTGTGTTGAGTTCTTGAATCATTTCCAAGTGTCGGTTTTCAATATGAAAACGGTCTTCGCTTCCTTTGATGTTCCTCCGTGTATAAAACGGCAGTTTCCACGTGTAACGGCGGCTGAAGAGGAGCAGACTCTCATCAAAGAGCTCCTGTATTCCGAACGCGTCTATCGTGTTGAACAGGTTTTCCGATGCAGCATCCAAAGCTTCGGCCGGCGTCATCGAATCCAGAAGGGACGGGTCCGCGCAGCTTTCCGTATTGATCAGCATTTTGGTCTGCAAATTGGAAAGCTCGCAATTACCGCCTTGCAGGAAGGCATCCAGATCGAACGGACGCACCTGCGTGCTTTGTTCCTGCCGAAGGTAGGGACTTTTCCCCTCGGCCACATGACGGCAAAACGAGAGAACGCGGGAGACCGGTTCCCGCAGCATGGTAAACAGGACCGCGTTATCTGCCTCTTCAATTCCGGTGGTGATGGGGGCGTGCCCGGTAAAAAGGACGATGCTCTGTTTCTCTTTCTCCGGCAGCTGCTCATACCGCTTTTTGTCCTGAAGATGATTGCCGGTAAACAAAAACCTCTTTTTTAACAGATATTGCCGATGGAGGATTGTATTCAAGGTGGTGCCGCCGCATTTCGGAATCTGTAAAAAACGAAGCAAAAAAGTAAACCTCCGGTCATAATCCTCACATCATTTATATACTTCTCTTCTATGTCCAATTTTCACAACAACTACAGTCTTTTTTTCTTCATCAACATGAGCATATGCTCTATAATCGCCTATTCGGTATCTCCAAAAACCTGATAAATCACCCTTCAATTGCTTTCCAAGTGATTTGGGGTATTGTTGAACCCGCTCTTTGAAGAACTTTAATATACGGTGAATAACAGGTTTGTCTAATTTTCCCAATTCTTTTTCAGCGGTTCGAGAAAATTCAATCTTCCATGCCATATTTCTCAATTATTTCATCTATACCGACTGTTTCTTCTTTTCCGGATTTAACATCTTCAAAAACTTTTTTGGCCGAATACGCTTCCTCTAATTCATCTAAATGTTCTAGAACAGCCTCCTTCACGTAATAAGTCTTTGTACGACCTGTTTTTTTTGCCAGCCTATCAAGCCTTTCTTCAATATCTTTTGGCATTCTAATTGCTATCATCACGTTCCTCCAGATATACAAGTATATCACTAATTGGAATTAATTAAAAAAGTAAAAAAGTAAACCTCCGGCCCCACACGGGGCCACGGGGCCCCAGTTTATCTGGAAGCGTAGTTTTTCTCGATCCAGGTGCGGTATTCGCCGGATTCGACCGACTGCACCCACTCCGGATTGTCCAGATACCACCTGACCGTTTTCTCCAACCCTTGAGAGAAATCGACCGATTGACGCCAGCCAAGCTGATTTTTCAATTTATCGCAGTTGATGGCGTACCGTTTATCGTGTCCGGGCCGGTCCTTGACGAACGTGATAAGGTCCAGGTATGTTTTGTCGGGCTTTTCGGTTATTTCAGCCATTATTCGGCACAATTCCTTCACCAAGGTGATGTTTTTCCATTCGTTCTCCCCGCCGATGTTGTAGGTCTCGCCGGCCCGGCCCTTCCTGATGATATCCCATACCGCCCGGTTGTGGTCTTCCACATAGAGCCAGTCACGGACGTTACTGCCGTCGCCGTAGACGGGAAGAGGCTTCCCCTGCTGCATGTTGCGGACCATCAAAGGGACCAATTTCTCGGGGAACTGATAGGGACCGTAATTGTTGGAGCAGTTACTCACTGTAACGGGAAGGCCGTAGGTATTGTGATAGGAACGCACAAAATGGTCCGACGATGCTTTGGAGGCGGAATAGGGACTGCCCGGATCGTACGGTGTCCTCTCGAAAAAGGCGCCCTCCTGCCCAAGCGAACCGTACACTTCATCGGTGGAAATGTGGTGAAAGAGAACATCATCACGGTCCCCCCATACCCTCCGGGCAACATCGAGAAGGGCGACCGTGCCTGCTACATTCGTCCGGACGAACTCCATTGGCCCCAGAATGGAGCGGTCCACATGGCTTTCCGCGGCGAAGTGGACAACGGTATCGATCGCGTAGTCGGTAAAAATATTCTCTACCAGTTCCGCGTCGTTGATGTCCCCTCGGTAGAAGAAGTAGCGCGGCTTCGCGGCGTTTCCCGTCCCGTTTTCGGAGTAACTGGCTTCGCCGTACCGCTTCTCAATATCCGCAAGGTTCATGGGGTTGCCGGCATAGGTCAGCTTATCCAGATTAACTACCGTGCCCCGAAAGGCCCCCTCTCCGAACAGATAGCGGATAAAATTACTCCCGATAAAACCGCTGCCGCCCGTTACCAGTATGCTACTTATCTTACGCATTGCTTTTCCTCTGAACTATAAATGAGCTAAATGAGCCATTTTTCAAAATAGGGATATGGGTAATTGCAATAACTATAATTACTTCAGATCATTCCACTTTTTCGGTTTCTTACGGAGATTCATTATAGATAATACTATTATGGAGTCTTTACATTCGGTATACATGATTCCATATGGGAACCTTTTGATAAGATATCTTGTTACTGTATCGGACAATTTCTGCCATGCGGCAGGATACTTATGGATGTTTTCAATGCCTTTATCTATCTCAAGAGCAAACTCATACCCCAGTCCATCTCTTAAAGAATTATAGTATTCGATTGCGTCAACATACTCCTTTTGAGCAGCGCCGGTGAAATGTACTTTCACTGAATATCTTTTTTTATTGCTGAATAATCGATTAGATCCAATTCTCCGCTTTCAACAGCAGAAAGTCTATCTTCAGATTCAGTTATCCAAGCATTCAGTATCTCTTTGTCTTCATCTTGATTGAGCAATTCATGAAGATATTCAATGAGTAGTGCCTTATCTAAGGAATTTAATTCTTTTACAACCTCTTTTATGCGGTTTGATAACACTCTTAACAGCTCCTTAATTACAATTTATCTTTTAGTGGCAGATATGCCGAAGCGACTCTTTCCAATGGGGCGGATGTGTTCCAAAGGTTTTCCCTATTTTCTCTTTTGAAAGAAGCGAGTATGACGGGCGAACCGCTTTTGTAGGATATTCGGCCGACGTGCAGGGAACAACACTGCAGTCTGATGTGATAAGACCGTATTCACGCCCCACCTTGTAGATTTCCTTTGCAAAACCGTACCAGGTGGTCTCTCCCTCTCCGGAAAAGTGGTAGATCCCGTAGGGTGAGGAGGGGGACTCAATAATACGGAGGAAAAAACGGGCCAAATCGACTGTATAAGTAGGACTTCCATGTTGGTCGTCGACCACTTTGATCGTTTCACGCTCATTCATCAACCGCAGCATGGTGGAGACGAAGTTGTTCCCCCATCGACCGTACAGCCACGAAGTACGGACGATGTAATGTTTTTCCCATTCGTCTTGCAGTGCTTTTTCACCCGCCAGCTTGCTCTTGCCGTAGACACCGACGGGAGCGGGAGGGTCGTCTTCGGTCAACGGAACGCGGGCCGTTCCCGGGAAAACGTAATCGGTTGAAACATGGATAACGGGGACGGCCGCTTCCGCGGCGGCTCGAGCGATGTTTCGTACCCCTCTTTCATTAACGGCAAACGCCTTCTCCGGTTCGTCCTCGGCAGCGTCCACCGCTGTGTAGGCCGAACAGTTGATGATCCAACCGGGACGGATGGCGGCGCCTGCCCGCTTCACCTGATCGTAGTCGGTAATATCTGTTTCGAGATCAGTTGCCGTGTATTCCTGTCCGGCGCCGTCAAGCAGTGTCCAAACTTCCCGGCCCAGCATGCCGCCGGCACCTATCAGCCATATCATAGAGTAAGACCTTTCACACAAAAGGACTTGCTATTGTTAAATTGTTCTCTATTAAAAGACCGTGTTTCATATCTTCACTATATAACGCACTACATCCATTCTCCAGTGCAGATGATACGATCATTGAATCCCAAAATGACAAACTGTAATTATTGCGTAGTGAATATGCCTGAACACAAGTATGAAATGAAACAGGCGTAATCTGAGCGATTGGAACAATGTTTTCATTTATTATTTCCATAACTTCGCAGTCAGACAAAGAAAATTCTCTAAAAAGATTAAAATGAAACTCATTTATTACTTGGGAGAATATTACCATTAATTGATTTTGTATGATATTTTCAAATAGTGAAACTACAGTTTCCCTTTTTCTACAATCTTTCTCATCTTGAGATTCTGTAAGCGCGTAAATAAACAAATTTGTATCGATAAAAACTTTATCTTTCATGCAACTCTTCACGTGAAGCAATATGAGAAAAACTGGTTACCTTCCGAGGCTCATAATAACCTTTAGGAAGCTTACTCTCACCGGAATTAATTTCAATAATTATAACCTTAAGATGTTTTGATTCAAGATTTCTATACTTTTCAGGTATTCTTATTGAATAGTTTTTTACATCCGCTTCAAACTCGATAGCGTTCATAACCCACCTCCCCAAGTAATAGGATATAATTTACATCATCTTCTTCAATCCCATAATCGATTATTAGGCCCAAACCGGTACTTCGTTATCCTTTGTTTCTCCTTTACTAACATACCTATATTGTCATGTTATTTCAATAATTGAGTTTCTTTCAAAATAGGGCCGTGTGGCACTTTCAAAATTACAATTGGTTATATTGTTAGTAGTTACTTTACCCTACCCCCATAAATCGGTAATATCGGTTTCGAGATCAGTCGCCGTGTATTCCTGTCGGGCGTCGTCAAGCAGTGTCCGAACCTCCCGGCCCAGCATGCCGCCGGCACCTATCAGCCATATCATAGAGTAAGACCTTGTAGAAAGGGAAGGTTTTTGTCTTTCTCCGATATTTTCGGTTCGTCCTCAAGCTTCGATAAGGGCCACTCGATATTCAGCTCCGGATCGTCCCACCGGATGCCGCTCTCGGCTTCCCTGTTATATTCTGCGGTGCACTTGTAGAGGAAATGCACGGCGGGAGAGAGCACGAGAAACCCGTGGGCGAAGCCGGGCGGAATGTAGAGCATGGTACCCTCTTTGCCGTCTAGAGTTACGCCCACCCATTGTCCGCAGGTTTCCGAACCGGTCCGTATATCCACCGCGACATCCCAAACCGTACCCCCGATGACACTGACAAGCTTCCCCTGCGCGTAGGGGGGGGACTGAAAATGCAGCCCCCGTAAAACACCGTGAACCGAATAGGAATGGTTGTCCTGGACAAAGCGGTCGGTAATTCCCGCAAAACCAAAGTCGGAGGCTTTAAAACGCTCCACGAAAAAACCGCGTTCATCGGAGAAGACGGCCGGTCTTATTATGAGGGGTCCGTTTATCCGTGTCGATTCAAACGTAAAAGGCATTTTTTTACCGTAAAAGACCTACAAGATATTCACCGTAGCCGGATTTCATGAGCGGCTGTGCCAGCTTCCCGAGCTGCTCGGCAGTGATAAACCCCTTCCTGTAGGCGATCTCTTCTATACAGGCTATTTTCAACCCCTGCCGTTCCTCGATGGCTTTAACAAAATTGGCCGCCTCCACCAGAGAATCGTGGGTACCGGTATCCAGCCAGGCGTAACCCCGCCCCATCAGGGTCACTTTCAGCTTGTCCCTTTTCAGATACTCTCGGTTTACATCGGTTATTTCGTACTCACCCCGAGCGGACGGTTTCAGGTTTTCAGCGATCGAAACCACCTCATTATCGTAAAAATAGAGCCCCACCACGGCATAGTTTGATTTCGGACGCGTCGGTTTTTCTTCTATCGAAAGTGCGTTCCCTTCGGTGTCGAAATCGACAACACCGTATCTGCCGGGGTCTTTTACGTAATAACCGAACACCGTAGCACCTTCTGTCTGTCGCACGGCATTCGCGACAAGGTCGGCGAAGTTGTGACCGAAAAAGATGTTATCACCTAACACCAAGCAGACCGAATCATTACCGATGAAGTTTTTCCCCACGACAAACGCTTGAGCAAGACCGTTGGGCTCATGCTGTATGGTGTACTCTATCCGTAAACCCAGCCTTTCTCCGTTACCGAACAGCTCCTGAAACCGAGGAGTATCCTGAGGTGTGGAAATGAGAAGGATGTCCCGTATACCCGCCAACATGAGCGTGGACAACGGATAATACACCATCGGTTTATCGTAGACGGGCAACAACTGTTTACAAACCGGCAAAGTGGACGGATAGAGGCGAGTACCACTGCCTCCGGCGAGGATTATTCCTTTCATGTTATTATATTCTCCGGTAACTATATCAGCCCTCTGTGTCAAGAGAGACGGCAGAGGTTTTGGTTAAAAAGTAAACCTCCGGCCCCTTTTCTTTTATGGTCGGAAAACATCTAATTGTATATTCGGAATAAAGGAGTAATGTTTGGTATTTGCGGTAAGAATTTTCTCTTTTATCTCTATACCGGTAGCGGCTAATAAAGCGTCCGCTAATTGCATTGAGTGGCTTAAGTAATAGTCTTCTACTAAAAACATAGCTTGTATGGAAATGTTGTTATTAAGGTGTACGGTATTTACTTCCCATTTTTTTAGAAACCTTTCGAATACTCGCAATTCTTCTTTATTGCGCATTCCTTGCACAATTTCCATATATGTGATGACCGAGATGCTAAAAGGGGAGTTTTGGGTAATTATCTCCTTTGCGGATTTATTTCCTTTTAAATACCATATCAAAACATCGGTATCGATAATCAAAACCGGCGCTCTTTTCTTAAACTCTCCACATAATCCTGAGGATTACCAATATCTTTGCGATCTTTCCATATTCCAAAAAGATTTTCTTCGATCTTTTCCGTATCGTCCTTCCTTTTCGTTTGGTAGGGGACAATTTTCGCCAACGCTTTTCCCCTATACGTTACGACAATTTCAAGCCCCCGATTTACTTCGGCAATAATCTTACCCGGTTTTTCACGAAGCTCTTTCGTCGTTACTTCCATTTCCTATCTCCTTCAAGTTTGCACTTAGAGTGTACTCTTAATGAGATAAAAAAACAACCGGCGCGTCAGTTCGCGAATGCCGAGCGTTGTCGTCATATCTGCCTCCCTGCAAAATTAGACAAGCAACAACCACCACAGGTGGTGGCTTTTGCTTTAGTAAACAGTAAACCTCCGACCCCTACCAAATTTCTGCTTGACAAATATGCATAATATACATATTATTTAAATAAATGCCTGTGATTCTCCTTACTAAGAACTTAAAACTATATATCTATCCAAAGGACCATGATCCACCGCATGTGCATGTAGTTGGTCCTGACTGTGAAGCCAGGTTTTACATTCTTTCATTAAAATGTTATCAAAGTTATGGATTCAGCAAGAAAGATCTAAAACGTCTTTGCAAGTTTTTAGAAGAAAATATTGATTTACTAGTACAGGCTTGGGAGGAATATCATGAAGAATAACAAGATAATTTACTCTAAAAAAGATAAACTCTCTAACGATGAATTCGAAAAGAAAAACACAAAAGTAAGGATCACGACTTTTATTGACGTCGATGTATTAGAACAACTCAAGGCAGAAGCGGCAACCACCGGCAAAAAATATCAGACGCTGCTAAATGAAAAACTTAGGGAAATAGTGTTCGAAGAAGAAACAATAAAATCTACTCTATCAGATATCAATAAAAGATTAACAATGGTGGAAAAAAGAATAAAAGCCGGATAAACAATCAACAACCACCTGCAGAGCAGGTGGTTTGTGGGCAGCGCCCCATAGGATCGGTCCGATCATGCAGGACCGA
>CAZJBZ010000180.1:8185-8820 GCA_964543975.1 uncultured Spirochaetales bacterium | reverse complement strand
TATGAAGAGCTGCTGCACGATCCGGAAAAGTACATGCGAAAGTTGTGCGATTTTACGGCGATTGAAACGGATAAAGCGATCGAACTGATGCGGAACAGAAGTGAAAACAAGCGTTCTCTGGATGACGGCGGTGTTGTCGCCAACAGAGGATCGTTGTATTTGTCTCTTTTAGCGGTCAAGACGAAGCTTTTCGGTACAAAACGGAGCGGGTTGAGCGCCATCTTTGCCTTTACCCGCAAACGCGGTGGTAAGGGAAAAAACATAATGTTTACCGAAGAACAAAAACGGAAGGTGCTGTCCCGCTGCTTAGATTCGAACCGGCGGTTTGCCGAGATAAGCGGTATTGATATTGCACGGTACGGGTATTGCGATGTTCGGGCCGATTAAAAGGCGGATAAAGGAGTATCGGTATAGGACCGGCCTTCCCGACCCCTCCTTCTCATCGGATATTTTTCTGGTCTCTTTTCCCAAATCGGGCAATACATGGATGCGGTTCCTCCTCGCTTCCGTTATGAAGCGGAAGGTGCCGTTCGACTGCAGCGTCAACTGGTTCACGATAGGGCAGATGGTCCCGGACGTGGGAGTTTCCCGTTCCCTTCCTCCCCAGTCCCCCTTTTGGCTGGAAGGGTTTCCCC
>CAZJBZ010000180.1:0-8175 GCA_964543975.1 uncultured Spirochaetales bacterium | reverse complement strand
ATCCTACAATCCGTACTACCTGCAAGTGGTCCTCTTGGTTCGCGACCCGCGGGACGTCATGCTTTCGTTTTACCGTTACCTGCGCTCGGAAGGCCGTTTGGCACAGGATGTTTCGATGGGTGAGTTTATCGGGGGTAAGAAAAAGGGCATCGATGCCTGGATACGCCATACCGACTCCTGGTTGAACAACCACCGGCCGGGACAGACAATACGGCTGTTTCGGTATGAGGATGTAAAGAACGATCCTTTCGATACCTTGAAAGCAATTTTATCTTTAATTGGGCTGCAATCTGACGACAAGACCGTCCGTCAGGCTGTTGAGGAGTGTTCGCCTGAGAACATGCGTGCATTGGAGAAAACGACCCGCTCTACCTACACTGAAAGGTATCGCGAACCGTTTGTCCGCGCTGCATCGGTCGGCGAAGGGGATGAGCTTTCGGATGAAGAACGCTCTTTCATAGCAGAGAAGGCCGGCCCTCTCATGAAGAGGCTTGGGTATGCACCTCCCTAATCTCTATGTAGCGGGAGCGATGAAAAGCGGCACCACAAGCCTTCATCACCTCCTGAACTCCCATCCCGATATTTTTGTTCCTTCGCGGCAGAAGGAAATTCATTTTTTTGATGTTGAGGAAACGTTCGAAAAGGGTCTTTCCCGGCTGGCATCGCATTACGAACACGCTGATGGGTTTCGATACAGGTTACAGACCTCGCCGATGTATCTTTTTATCGACAAAGTACCGGAACGGATTGCGGAAGCGACGCCGAACGCCAAGCTGCTTTTCATATTACGTAACCCGGTAGACCGCGCGTATTCCCACTATTGGCATGAAGTGGCGCACGGCTGTGAAACGAACAGCTTCGAAGAGGCTCTGCTGATCGAGGATGAGCGGATAAAGAAGGATTTCTTCCACTACCGCCACTTTTCATACAAAGCGCGGGGGAGATACTGCGAACAGCTTCTCCGGTTTTACAGCCGGTTTCCGGAGGACCGGATACACATTATCCAATTCGAAGGTATGATCTCCGACCCCGGACCTGTTATTGATGAACTTAGCCGGTTTCTCCGGTTGGACGATCGGTTTCAACCTGTCGTTCCTTCCAGAAACAGAACGAGGATGGTCAAAAACAAAAGGCTCCAGCGGATCCTCTGCAAGAGAGGGAACGGGCCCCTCGACAGAGCGATCAAAAAAATCGTAAACAAAATAAACACTATTGAGGCCCCCTTCCCGGCAATGCGGGAACAAACGAAAAAAGAGCTGCAGGACTATTTTTGTAATGATGTCGAGGCCCTTTCTCGATTAACGGGCAGGCGGTTCGACTGGTTTTAAAAACGTGCCGTGTCTTTCAGTTGTTATATCCTTAGAAGTAGAGATGCATAGTAAAGGAGAAGGGGAATGGAGAAAACTCATCACTTTCCGGTAATACTTGAGCAAGATAGAGACGGAACGTATATAGTAGAGTGTTCTGTTTTTGAAGGATGCAGGTCCTACGGCGAAACTGTGGAGGAAGCTCTGGATAATATACGTGAAGCTATTGCCGTTTGTATGGAAGAATATAATAAATCAGAAACAGACACAATATTTCTTGGCGTCAGAGATATTGAGATTGCAGTATAATCAGACGGATGAGTACTTTACCTGTAATAGATTTTAACGAGCTCAGGAACCGGGACAGTATGATGTGGTCAATCAGCTTGCGGAAGTGCTGAGTGTACTCCGGATAGCGGAAACGGTTGCGCGAATCGGCAAAAAAGAGTTCGGGCTGGATGCAACGGTCCAGCGCCTTGAAAACCCAAGAGTGGAGGCTGAAGAGCATCCCTGTGAAATAATATCGAGATGATTAAGGAATCTCTTATCCCGCGTACACGATGGTCGGGCGAACAGAAAGAATTACGGGTTCTCTCCTGGCGGGGAACAACATACAAACCGTAAAAAGCCCGCTTTCAGTTAAAAACTTACCTAATCATTTTGACAACGCAGGAATAATGTTGTATATTCCTTAATATACAACATTCTGAGGTGGTTACTATGAAAAAAACGTTGAGTATAAGGGAATTAACTCGTAGTGGAAAAATTCTACTAAATTACGATTATATTGATATCGAAGATAAAAAGTCGCACCGGTATAAAGGGGTATTTGTTCCTAAACAGTACGCTGATGAAGTAAAACAGTTTATTGAGGAAAAGTTGCTTAAAGAGAAAAACGAAAAAAAGAAAATACTTATGGAGTACGCCGGTATTGCAAAGGGTGATATTGGCGAAAGGCGTCTACAGGACTTGAAAGGAACAACGGTTGAACAGACGCGATGAATAAAGTTTTTCTTGATGCCAATATTGTGCTCGATTTTCTCGATAGTGATCGAGCAGAACATAAAACTGTCCGATTATTGTTTGAAAAGCTGGTTGAAGAGGGCTATCGGATTTTTATAACTGAGGATATCCTGACAACACTATATTATGTTGTTAAAAATAAAACTGCTGTATTAGATTTTTTTTGTTACGTAGTATCGGAGTGGGAGATTGTTTGTTTTGGAACAGATGTCATAAAAAGGGCCATAACAATCTGTAGAGAAAATAGTGCTCTTGATTTTGAAGATGTTTGTCAGGCGCTTGCAGCGAAAAGTAGTGAGTGTCGGGTTTTAATTACCAATGATGCCGGTTTTTATGAAACCGATGGGCTTGAGCTATACAATGCAAATGAATTTCTTGGGAGATAATCATAAGCGCTTGAAGTAGCAACCGACACCTTCGAGAACGGTTTTATAACAAACAAATGGAATTAATGTGTGTTATATTGGTGTTAGGGTTTTTTATAAATTAGTAAAAGAGGGAGATCCTATATGTCTTTATCATTACCACTTGAAAATATGTCAATTGATGAAAAGATACAAGCCATGGAGTTGCTTTGGGAAGATTTGTGCCAAAACGCGGATAGTCTGCGGTCTCCAGTTTGGCATAAAAAAATTCTTGAAGAGAGAGAGAGAAGCATACAGGCGGGTGAAAACTCCTATCTCGATTGGGAAGCAGCAAAGAAAGATATATCTCATTCTGTAAAATGAAAATTGAAATCCTTGCCGCGGCTAAAGATGATCTAATCGAAGGGTATTATTTTTATGAAAAACAACGTAAAGGCTTAGGATCTTATTTTTTAGATTCTTTATTGTCGGATATTGATTCACTTCAACTATATGCAGGGATTCATCGTAAAGAATATAAAAACTATTATCGACTCCTTTCAAAACGGTTCCCTTTCGCAGTTTATTAATGAAGTGTTAGAATGGGTAAAGTCCTTGGATTCACCACGTATTATCACTTTGGACCGGATTGGGATACCTTATTGAGAAAGCGATCAGTAAAACCATGATCACAAACTTCACGGTAGAAGGTTTTAAGTCCCTCGATTGCGAGTCCATTCAGCTGGGCAAGGTAAACTGTCTCATTGGGGCCAATGGGTCCGGAAAGAGCAATATTATTGAGGCTCTTGGAGTTTTGGGCGCTGCGGCAAGCGGTACAGTTGATGCCACTAGTCTATTTCGACGCGGGGTGCGGCCGGGGACGCCGAAGCTATATAAAAGTTCGTTTAAAACGGAGCGCGCCCGACCTGCGATCTCCATGGAAGCCAAGAGTTTGGATGGCGCATTATACAGGGTGTCTCTGCTCAATCCAATGGAAGAGCCAAAACCGGCATGGAGTTTCAAGACAGAGACGCTCATCGAGAGTGAAGCTGAGGTATTTTCGCGCGGTGTCAGGACGACGAATAGCAACCTTTCCAGTGAGGCCGGCTATGCGGCGCTCAAGGCCGTTGAGTTGGAACCTGCTTCGCCCGCGGCACAGATTCTTACCGTGCTGCAGAATTTCCGAATTTATTCGCCGAACACACCCGCCCTTCGCAGCACGGTACCCGATACCCAAATGCAGGATCCGGTTGGTCTGTCCGGAGGAGGGCTTGCGGACGCCGTAAGTGTTTTACTGAAGCATGGTGGCGACGCGGTTACCGAAGCCTTTGACGAGGCGCTTGAACTGATCGATTGGATTGAAGACGTCGGTGTGACTGAATCACCCGGGGGGATCAGCTCTTCCGCTGTGCCGCGCGGGAAGTTCTCACTTAAGTTTACCGATCGGTTCATGAGAACCAGTCGCAACGTGCTCACCGGCTATGAGGCGAGTGAAGGCGCTCTGTATGTATTGTTCTATGCTGTTCTGTGCCTATCTCCGTTTTCTCCGTCGATTATCGCGGTTGATAACCTGGATCAGGCGATTAATCCGCGTCTGATCCAGCGAGTGGTCTCGCGACTACCAAAGTGGCTGGATGTATCCAACGTTGATCGGCAGCTTATATTTACAGCCCACAATCCTGCCGTATTGGATGGTCTCGATCTTGCCGACGACGCGATGCGTCTGTTTGCGGTAGATCGTGATAACATCGGACAAACCGCAATCCGGCGTTTGCTGCCGACACCGGAGATCCAGGAACTTAACAAAGAGTATCCGTTATCACGGTTGTGGATGACGGGAAATTTGGGAGCCGTGCCGAATGTATAGGGCCCGAGTCGGGATCGTTGCCGAGGGTCCGACGGGCAAGGTTGTTATCGATGGGGCGTTGAACGCGCTTTTACCCGTCCAGTACGTTTCCACGCTCCTCCAGCCCGATGAGACATACCCGAAATTGGGGCAGGGTTGGGGCGGGGTGTTCCGATGGATACGGTAAACACACGAACGGGATATACTCTCAATAAGCGATGATCCGCTACTATCGATGTACGACCTTATTATCGTTCACCTTGACTCTGACGTCTGCCAGTCTAGCTATCGAGCACTCGGTGCGGAGATCGAGCAGTATGCAGCTGCGTTCATGCCGTTGCCCTGTGACAAACCCTGTCCCCCGGCGCGGGACGCCGTGCGAGAGCTTGAACGAGTAATCCAGTCGTGGATTGCACCGCGAACGCTCGGCAGCAAGGCAACGCTCTGTATTCCATCCCGTTCCATTGAAGCATGGCTTGCTGTGGCGGTTTTATCACCGGACCATCCGTTGGTTGGCAACGTCGAATGTAGAAACAATCTGGAAGGACAACTGAAAATGTTGCCGATGGCCACACGTATCAAGAAGACCAAGCGAGATTACCTGCAACACAAACCGGCGATCACAGCTCAGTGGAACCGAGTGCGTTCGGTATGCCGGCAGGCGAATGAGTTCTCACGACAGTTACCGACGGAGAATCTATCCATAGGCCAGGCTGAGTAGGCGCCGCACACTTTCACGGGCAGTAAGATAATCGTCGACACCAAAGGCGGCATGGGCGAGCAGCGACGAAGTCGCGACTGGCCCTTGAGTCGCTACGGCGGAAGCTGCGGGGTTTTTACTACGCCCGCTAACACTGTAAAATAGTCTACAAGTGTTCTCCTAAAAGTAACCTTAACACGCAGCCCTTCATATGAGTAACGATAAAAAGGAGTTTCAAAATTTATGGCAGTAACAAACAAGGATATAGAATCTGAAATTAGATGGTATAACCAAGAACTTGAAGAGATATTAAAAACCTTTAAGTATTGGCTTATTGAACTTGGGTATGAGGTTGAAAAATCCGGAGAAAAACTACTTGAAAGAACCGAAGAATTAAGTGGTACATATACGACAAAACAGATTGATCTTTTAATTGACAATGAAATGAAAATTTCTTTTGTTCCGTATGGTATTTGGCTTATAGGAGCAAAGGGGAGAATTGATATAGTTGGTCCAGCCGGTAAAGAAAAATTAGTCTATTTCAAGGCCGGAGGACCTGGTATTTCCGTAACTGAGGGTACCAGACTAAAGAAGGACACAAGAGTGTCTCGCCACCAGATTTTTCAAAACATTAAAACAGATGGATGGTATTGGTATGATGACAGCACGTATAGAAGAGCTGAAGAATTTTCAAAAGAAACTGTTGTTCAAATTATGGAGCGTATTACATGAACAAACAGTCTGTTGTTGATGTTTTTAGTGTTTATGAAACAATTAAGGATTCTATGAGGGTCACCCGACGGTCCATTAACAAAGAACTTTTTTACCTCCATTATCAGACTGATTTTTTTGCTAATGGAAAACACGAAACTATAGATAAGTTAGCTGATGCTGAAAACGAGCTTGATGATATCATGGTTCTTTCCATCTTTGCTTCTTTTGAAAGAGAGTTGAGAACTTCAATTCAGGTGGTTGTGGAGACAAATTTAAACACTATAAATTCCACTTTAGAACGTATTGGAAAGGCTTCTATTGAAGGTATTGAGAGATGGACTGTTCCTGACATGATAGACATTTTAAAAGATGTTGTTTCTGATGAGCTCAGAGGTCGTGCAAAGCAGATTTATGAGTATAGAAATTGGGTAGCACATGGGAAAAATAAACATAAAATGCCTTCAAGTATTACCGACCCAAAAACAGCCTACGTTGTACTCTCTGATTTTATAGATATGGCAAAAACAACGTTGTAATCAAAATCAATTCACCGGGACAATACCATGCCTACTTTCTTTAATTATAGAGGATGAGAAGTGGTCTCCGTATCTAAACCTCGAGGATGCGTATAAATTGGACGATGTTCGTGAAGCATTGAAACGAAAAGATACAAAAACTGCCTGAGGGTCGGGGTTTGCTGCTTATGGGCGTAAGCTCTCCGGCATCTCCCCCTGTATTATACGTGTTGAAGTTATTGGAGATGCAGTAAAAAATCTCCCGTTGGAAATATACTAAAAGTATCCTCTTGCACAGAGTATCTTTCCAAATGCAGTATCTGCATAGAACGTATAGCGGATGCCGAACGGTTTATCCGGAGAATGGTGGAGTCGCTGATCTGTTGCAGCCGGTAGCGTTGCGCTAATGCTTTCATCTTTAACCCCATTGTTTCCTCCAAGACCATTAAATGCCTTTGGAAGGTTTCTTGCCAGGGTTAGATTTTTTGATGACGCAACGCGGGGTGTATCTGTAATATTTTTCCTGTGCTACAATATTGTAACGACCATGATAATATGAGAGGTAGATAAAATGAGTGAAATACTGTTCCTAATAGAAGAAGATCCTGAAGGTGGATATACAGCAAGAGCCGTTGATGTAGGATTCAGCATTTTCACCGAGGGTGAGAGCGTAGAGGAGCTCAAGAGGAATATTGTAGAGGCGTTACAATGTCATTTTGATGAGGAGCACGACATTCCCAAAATCATTCAACTGCACTTCGTGAAAGATGAAGTGATGCACTATGCCCCTGCTTCCTAAGGACTGTGACTATAAAAGATTACTTACGTTGTTGAAGAAGTATGGGTATGAGATAGTACGGCAAAAGGGAAGCCATATACGAGTTCATTCAACAAGGTATAATCATTCGACCACGGTACCGGCTCATTCTCCTCTTAAAATTGGTACATTAAACGGTATTATCTCCGACCTATCCGCACGAGTACAAGAGAGCAAAGAAAATTTAATAAGCAAGCTTTGAAGAAGGTTTTTTGGAGACCGGCTGGTTTCGGCGTATGTGCACAAGCTGAACGAGAAAGTTCGAGGGCAGGTAAAAGAGTATGATGCCCCCACGGCACGGCCGACTTTTAATGGGAGCGTGCCCGCGCGTTCCTCCCTGCGGTCCGGTACTCGCCTGTTGCAAGTTTGCGAGCGACTAGATATAAGAGATTTGGAAATCACGTATGCAGGAGCTTCACACGGCATAACAGCGGAATCCCTGAGGGTCGGCGGTTTTTCATGATACGGTATAAAATGATCACAGGAGGTACTACCTGATGAATACGGTAAAGGATGAAATAAAAGCAATTCTGGATAAACTGCCGGACGATTGCGCGCTTGAAGATGTCCAATATCATCTCTACGTGTCGGAAAAAATCCACAAGGGGATCGAGCGAGCAGAGAAGGAGGGCACGATTAGCCAGAATGAGGCGGAGAGGAAATTCAACAAATGGATCTCGAGGTAAGGTGGTCACCGGAAGCAACCGAGGATGTTGAAGCCATCGCTGAGTATATAAAAAGAGATTCAGAGAATTATGCACGGGCCGTTGTCTCAGAAATTTTGTCGGTTTCGCGGAGCATTGGCGATTTTCCCCAAATAGGTCGTAACGTGCCTGAAATAGTTGATGAAAACGTTCGAGAGCGATTCGTGTACAGCTATCGGTTAATATATCGGATTGAGCCCAAGAG
>CAZJBZ010000179.1:6320-8833 GCA_964543975.1 uncultured Spirochaetales bacterium | reverse complement strand
AGATACTCTTTTTTTTGAAGGCATCGGTCGGACCGATCTGTCGGACGGTGACGGAAAGCAGCTGTTAGCAAGTATCACGGAGAAATTATTCCACCTTCCGCCTTTGACTCGAGTTTTTCCAGGCCACGGTCCGGACACCACCCTCGAAAGAGAGATAAATCATAACCCGTTCCTCAACTGAGAGCAGGGTTTCCTACAAAAGGGTGTCAAACAGCAGACCCGGTTCGAAGAAAGTCGGTCCGTACGGTTTGGGAGATTTTTGGGCAAGCCGGTGAATCTGGTCCTCATACTTATGCAAAAAGCTGTTTAATTCGGATGACTTAAAAGAGGAAGCGTCCAAGCCTTTTACCTCATCATTTATTTTCCCAAGCTGATTAATAAGAGAATTTAAGACTCTCAACCGGATGAGGGGCACACCGCCGTCACCTCTGACCGGCTTGACTCCCTTTACATGTTCAAAACGGGCATAGATATATTCGTTTCGATTAACCGGAACGGTTATCTTATCCGGGCCGTACTGGGCCGTCATCAGTTTGAAATAGGGTACAGTTTGTGTAATAGAGACTGGCTGTAAATCCATCATTCACTTCCCACTCTCTATTATCGGTGAAATTATAAAGGTTATTTAGCTTCTTTCAATGGAGCACTCTTAACGGTTTCTTCTCTCATCGGAAGTTTTACATTGAATGCACATCAACGCGTAGGGTATTGCTTCAAGCCTCGCCTTCGGGATCCTCTTTCCGCAACTCATGCAAACCCCGTATTTTCCGTTCTCTATTCGGGCGATTGCATTATCGATAAGGCGCAGTCGCCTAATCTCTCCCGAACTGAGTGCTTCGAGTGTTTTCCTGTCTATGTCATCCGCGGCAACATCAGCGAAATCTTTCGGATCAATATCTTCAATAATGGCCTTGAACTCTTCATTCTCGGCGGCGAGACTTCTAATTATATCTTCTTTCATCTCCAGCAGGTTTTTTTTCATCTGTTCTTCGAATATTTTTTCCATGTCTCCTCATCTCCCATTATATAAAATTACTGTGCTGCAACCCCTGTCGTTTTTTTTCGCACCATAATTTGCATTAAAAGCTTAGAAAAGTCAACTATTATACCAGTTGTGCCTCTATCAAAAGAGTGGTTTACTAAAGCAAAAGCCACCTGTGATTTTTCGAATACTGCAGTTGACAAAGCTCTTTTTTTTACACTATTATGGACCAATACATTGAGATTTTGGAGGAATAGTGGCAAAGGAAGAGGCAATTGAAGTTGAGGGCATCGTCAAAGAAGCATTACCGAATACAATGTTTAGAGTAGAATTAAAAAATGGTCATCTTATTCTGGCCCATCTTTCCGGTAAAATGCGGAAACATTACATCAGAATTGTTCCCGGTGACAAGGTCAAAGTAGCTCTCTCTCCCTACGATTTAAATCGGGGCCGAATAATCTACCGAGAACGATAGCCTCTCCCTCCTCACCTCAATACCACCCATAAAGCACCGCTTCCTCCTGAATACCGGTCCGGCACTCCATATTCGCCCGCGGAAGGGCATTTTTCAATAAACGATCGCACCTCCTTCTTCAGAATTGGTTCACCTCGAGAATGGTTTCCCTTCCCATGAATAATAAGAATTTTTTTCATACCCTTTTGTTTGCATTCCTTTATAAAAAGGTCCAATGCCGGCACTGCTTCGCTGACTGTAAACCCATGCAGATCTATTTCCGCTTCAGGGGCCATTTCTCTCAATCTTTTGCGCCGCAGCGCGGCCTCCCTCTTTTTATCTCTGCTTTCCGAGCTATCGGTTTTTTCGAGCGCGGGATGGACATCCAGCCACTCCTCCATGATGGATTCTACGTTGGAAGATATTTTTTCATTCTTTTCCCATTCTTCGAGTATTTGTCCGAAATCCATGCGGGCCTCATTCATATACTTGAGCCTCTTTCAAAATAGGGGTATGTGGTAATTGCAAAAATTACAATTATATACAGTATAAGTATTTAACTTTTTCAATACAGCTAAAATCGATTTTTTTGCAATCACCTCACTTCTATTGTATTTAACTATTTCAGTCCGGATAAAATGATGATTTTTGCAAGTGCCTCGCCTGTTTGAAAGGGAAAATAACCTCAAAAACCTGATTGGTCAAGTGAGATTGCAAAAATTACTATTTTGAAGGAGGCCCAAGTGAAATATCCGATTGATTAATCCAGCCTTCAATTCCTTTTCCGGTTTTAATGAAGGCGAATCCCCCGGAATGGAGCTGAACATAGACCGCCGTTCCCTCCGGAACTGAAAACCAGTCGGACGCCGAAACTCGCGGTATTCTTTTTATGACCGCGTCGCGTCCTGCCACACCCCATTCCGCGGTAATACCGTTGTAGGTGATGCTGAAGAGAACAACACAGCCTATACAAAGGAGAAGAGTTCCCATAAAAATCATGAAAACTGTTGGGTCCCGTTTGAGAAGGTAGAGTGCTAAGGAAAAACCGGCCCCGTTAAAAAAAACAAGAACAGCAAT
>CAZJBZ010000179.1:0-6310 GCA_964543975.1 uncultured Spirochaetales bacterium | reverse complement strand
ACCGGAACATCCGGGTGAAGGGGGATGGGCGGAGGGATCTGGTTCTCCAACCCGGCCTCATCCTCTATACTTCGCAACGTAGAACGCAAACGGTCACTAAAGGGAGCATACTTTACCGCCGCCCTACCGTGGAAGACCGCTTTCGCCGTTTCATTCAGAGCATGATACGTTACAGAGGCGTTGTAGTGGATACCCCCGTTTTCCGGTAACACTCGCAACGCATCCGTAAAGAAACAAAGCGCTTCTTTATATCTCTGCTCTTTGTAATGCCTGTTTCCCTTCTCCACAAGGTCCCACACCGAATCGGAGGTGTCTGCCGATAGACAAAAACAGAACAGCCCTAATGAGAGCAGAAGAATAATTTTTTTACGGAATACAATCGAAAGCGGAACTATTATTGTGCCCGGCAGGAGAAACAGGAGGAGCAGCGGATTCTTATACAGTCTCGATCCTGCCATTTTTTTTATTCTTTCCAGCGGAAGAATTTCAAATATCTCACCCTCTTTTTCTCCCTCGGCAAACTTCTTTGCTTCTCCATCGGAGAAGTTTACCGAAAAACTCTTTTTATCCGAAATTTCAACGGTATCGGCCGTCGGGTCATACCAGACAAACTCAGGGACTGCCACTTCCGCCTGTTCATTTCCTTCTTCAACGGCAAAGGTATAGGTATGCTCGACATATCCGACGTACCCCTCTCGCGCGGCTTGAAACTCCTCCGCTTCATCATTATCTATAAGAGTGCACTTTCTACCTTCCGGTTCAGGAAGTACAAGGTAGGTAAAATTGCCTTTCCCCTCGAGTCTCTGGGTAACTGTAAAATTCGTTCCGCCGTTCGGAGAATTCAAACGCAGCGTGCGAGTAAACGAACCGACGGCCCCGCTGCTTCTAACGTTCGCGGGGACAGGCCTAACGAATAAGGTGACGGTCTCGGTCTTCCCGGATGCACCATCCGTTTCCACTATCGCCGAAGGGAGGGTAATAACACCCTCCCGAAGCGGAGTAAGAAAATATGCCGCGACCGGAAGAGTATAGAGCTCAATTCCGTGCCGGCTTTCCGATTCAATCGTCCCTAAACCTCGATATCGCTGAAAAAGCGCCCCCCGGGGATTATCAACAGAGACCCGGCGGACCGTTTCTATCGATTCCATATTCTTGAGTTCCAGTTGGACGCTTACCGTTTCTCCGAGGAAAGGCTGTTGTTTTTCAATCCGCCACAACGGTTCAAGCGGTATGTGAACGGTCCCATTCACGGAAATCCCTGCACGTATCAAAAAGGAGGCGGAATTTGTTTTTCCAAAGAGACCGGTAAAGACAAAAGGAGGCATAATGAATCGACCGGGATTGTCCGCCGTGACGGTATAATCGACCCGTACACCTCTGTCAAAAGGAACATCCTTCACTTTCGCGAAAAAGGGCCGTTTGTACGGCCCGCCGACCAGGCGTATTCCGGAGGGGAAATCGGGCTCTTCTATAGTGAGAGCGTCATCCTCGACCGGAAGAAAAAAGGAAAGCGCGATTTGCCGGTTTACGGCCGCGGTCCGCGGTTCGACAAGGACCGTAACCTCTTGCTCTTGACTCCACAGCTGAAGAGCGGCCGAGAAAAAAAAGAAGCACAGCATCGCTGAGAGTTTTGCACGTGGCCGGTCCGAAGGCAGGGCCCTTTCCTTCACGGACCTCGATATGAAACGACTATCCTTCACCAATCTTTTTCTCCGCGTTCCTCTTCTTCAGAAGGAGCAGGCTGAAATCGATGTGATTGCACCTTCTTTACATACTCCAAAATTTGCTCGGCTTCTCGTGTGCTTTGGTCATCCCGGGTCGGTTGAGCAGTCTGTTGTGCCGCTTCCGTGTTTCGAGCGTTTAACTTGAGAAGACAATATTCCAGATTGATTTTTGCGTCTCTGCCGGCAGGGTCCATCAGGAGCGCCTCTCGAAAATGAGAATAGGCCTTCTTATAATTACCGGTACGGTAAGCAAGAACTCCTTTGTTGAAATTGAGTTTGAAAAGAAGGGAACTCCCTTCAACACGGGGTACTTTTTTCCATTCCAAAGAAGCGCTCTCGTATTCGCCTAAGGCGAAAAATACATTTCCTAAATTGTATGCGATCCAAGGAGCATAGGGTCCCCTATCTGTAACCGAAATATAGGCGACAATAGACTCCTGAAACTCACCTCTTCGAAACTGGTTGTTGCCTTTCGCGACCGCGACATGCGGTTGTTCGCAAGCAGCAAAGAAGAGTATAGGGAAAAAAAGGAAAACAATACCTGTTATTCTTCGTTTGAACTCCATTCCATCAATCCCGCGGTTATGTGACCGGCCAAAAATAGAAGCCCGATCATTAAAAAAAGCCGATATTGCCTTTTTTCTTCAACGATAAACTGCTCATTCATTTCTCCTTCCCGTATCTTCTCGAGCTCGTTGAAGAGACGCTCCTCATGCTCGCGGCTCGAGTAGAGGACCAGGGTTACATTGTCAAACCGTCCGGCCATTTCTTCGAGTTCCTTTCGGCGCAACCGGCTGACAACCGGTTGGCCTCTCTCGTTTTCCACAACCCTTCCGTCTGAAAGGGGGATTACCGTTCCCTTTTCGCTGCCGATACCGACGAGAAAGGTTTTAATCCCTTCCGCCTTGGCCTGTGAAAGCGGTATCTCCGGATTGCCCGAATGATACTCACCGTCTGTAAACAGAATAAGCACCCGTTTCGTGTCAACCTGAGAAAGGAAAACGGAGAACCCGGCCTGTAGCCCCTTCTCCATATCGGTCCCCGGTGTGGTGACAATATCGATATTCATTGTTTCCAAAAACTGAAGCAGGGCCGTTGCGTCTTCGGTAACGGGGAGGATTTTGACCCCTTCCCCTCGATAAGCGGCAATCCCGATTCTGTCTCCACTATGCCGATCGATTATTTTTTCCGCAAGCCTCTTCGCCGCGGCGAACCGGGAAGGGGTGATGTCTTCAGCGAGCATACTGCGTGAGACGTCGAATATCAACGCGATATCTATTCCCGTTCGTTCATCCTTTCGCACCTCATTACCCCATCGGAATCCGGCGAGGCTGAACACGGCAAATACAACGAACAGGACGATTGTCGTTGCCCTGACAAATCCCATGGTGGAGAGACCGGAGAGTATCGTTTTTTTTCTCCGAATACCGGCCAAAGAGATAATATGAGTACGATTGCGGCGATACCAATACAGGTAGGCAAGGATGACCGGCACAGCGAGAAGGAGAAGCCATAACAGAGACGGATGTTCAATCACGGCACCACCTCCTGGAGAATTAATCGTCTGCAAAAAAAGGAAAGAAGAATTAAACAGAGGCCCCATACAACAAAAGGGCGATGCTTGGGAAGACGCGTGACCCGTATTTTTGTTACGGACCTCTCTGTCTCTATCGCGTCGATTGCATCGAAGATGACGTTCAGAGAACCCGCGTTCGCCGCGGAAAAATAGTGTCCTCCGGTCCGATCGGCTATTCCGCGAAGCAACCCTTCGTCAAACCCTCCTTGAAATGTTCCGCGGTACTGCTTTCCTGTTTTAGGATCGGTAAACTCTATGGGTGCTTCCCCTTTTGTTCCCACACCGATCGCGTAAACCCGTATATCGTAGGTCCGGGCAATTTCCGCCGCCGTATCCGGAGGGACCTCCCCCGCGTTGTTTTCGCCGTCGGTAAGCAGAATAATAACCTTTTCTTCCGCCGTACTTTCCTTTAGATGAAGAAGTGCCACCGAAAGGCCCATGCCGATCGCGGTACCGTCTCCTAAATCCATGATCGATAAAGAATCCAATCGCTCTCGCACCATTCGATAATCCAAGGTAGGAGGAACTCGTAGCGCTGCCTCTTTTCCAAAGCTGACCAATCCAATCGGATCGTGGTCCCGTTTCCGGATGAAATCGCGAATGACCCCTTTGGCCGCTTCAAATCTGTTCTTCGGGATAAAATCTTTGGCCGACATACTGGGCGATTCATCAAGAACGATCATGATATCGATTCCCCGGCTTAAGAAAACTTTCTTTTTTTCGATCTGTTCCGGTCCTCCAAGCGCGATTACACAGAGAAGAATGCCTGTCCAGAATAAAACCGCAAGCGTAAACCGGACCGCCTTTATCCCCCTGAAAAGACCCGGTACGCGGGGTCCTTTCCAAATCGAAACCGGAAATTGAAATGTCCTTTTCCGGTTTCGGTCAATATGGCTGAAGTATATCCCGAAAGGGACAAGGAGGATGAGAAACAAATATTCAGGGGTACTAAAGCTCCACACGTTCTCTTCTCGCCTTTTCTATTTCATGTACCGTTTCATCGATTAATGATAAATGTTCCAATCGTTTCTCTACAGCCGCGGTAAACCCGCCGAATCTCACTTTATCACCGTACGCGAACAGTTCTCCGATCTCCGTCGAGGGGAGAGGCGCGTTTTGTGAGGGGTCATCCGAAGAGTACTTTTTTAAACGATTTTCTAACAGAGGTTTCAACTCCGCGGTCGTCTTTGTCGAAAAGTCCTCCTCCAACCGCATCGTTAGATAGCGTTTTAGTTCCGAGCTGAGCACGGAATAAAAGCTGTCCGCATCCATCGAGCCGGCTGTAGTACGCAGCTTTTCAATCTTCCGAAAAAAAAGGGCCATCCTTCGCCGATCACCCGTTTGGAGGAGAATTTTTCGGATCATCCTTCGAAGCAGTCGTAGTCCCGGGAAAAGCAACAAGAGAACGAATACGCCGCACGCGGCAACCGCAAGCAGAAGCAGCGTTGTTCCGGGGAGCAGCACCTGTTCTCGAATTTCCCTAAAAGGCTCTTCGCCCTGCTCACCCGCCTCTTGTATAATCGAGTTGGTTTGAAACGTGATATCTTTCAGCTCGATATCTCCCAATTGTAACGGCGGCATGGTCTGCACTCCTACCATAAACGATGAGAACGTGATATGTATTCGTTTCAAACCGTTCTGTTCTTTTATCTGTACATCATGAATAACCACCCGTTCCCTGCTGGGAAGTGTTTCAGGCGGTCCAACCTCTACACCCTCATCAACCCGAACCGCTACTCGGGCTTCCACTAAATCGCCAACGTAGTGTTCCGGCGGCAGAAAGAGCACCTGTTCGACGGAATAGGATTGTTGGCCGTAAAGCGGCAAGGTGAGGGAGAGCAGCAGGAACAGACAACCGGTTCGGCCCCTCACTGTTTTCTCCTTCGGAAAAAGGCGAGAAGTGTCGCTGCTAAATCGTCCTCGGTATTAACGGTAATTGTGTCTATTTTCCGTCTCTTACACGCGGCGAGCCACTGAGAATAGTGCCGGTACCAGAAATCGTGATATTCACGCTGAAAACGGGCCGTTTTGCCCAGGACGGGTGTTATTGTGCCGGATTCCGAATCTCGAAGATCAACAACCCCGGTTTTCGGAAAAGAAAAATCGAGGGGATCGGTAATATTGACGGCAATGACATCGTGTTTTCGCGCCAATAAGGTCAGCTCTCTATATCCGGATGACGTCTTAAAATCGGAAACAACAAAACAGATACCTCTGCGGGGCAGTGACTCATACACCGTCCGAAGTGCGGCAGCCAAATCGGAACCTTTGCCCTCGGGCACGATACCGACAGTATCGCGGATGAGCCGAAGCGCGTGTTTTTTGCCTTTTCGCGGCGGCACCCACCGTTCGATCCTATCGGAGAAGAGGACGGCCCCCACCTTGTCGTTGTTCGACACCGCGGCAAACGAAAGGAGGGCCGTCAGCAGCGCCGCGGTTTCCCGTTTATTGGATTCTCCGCCGCCGAAGAAGAGAGAGGCGGAAACATCGACAACCAGAAAGAGAGTCAGCTCCCTCTCTTCTCGAAACGTCTTGATGTATGGGTGCGTCATGCGGGAGCTGACGTTCCAATCGATAAAACGGGAATCTTCTTCTTCGCTATACCGGCGCACCTCATCGAATTCGATACCCGGCCCGCGAAAGACACTTCGGTAGTTGCCGGCAAAGAGACCTTCGACTAACTTCGAAGAGACGAGTTGGATGTTTTTTACCTTTTTAAAAAGGGCCGCATTGTCCATGCAGGCGAAACCTCACATTACGGCACGGTAATCGCTTGGAGGATTGTATCGATAATATCATCCGGCATTAACTCTTCCGATTCTGCTTCGTACGAAAGAACGATACGGTGCCGCAGAACCTCCGGAAACACATTCTTCACATCCTCAGGCAAAACGTAATCCCGACCGCCGAAGAAACTGTTTATTTTCGCGCACCTGTAGACCGCGAGGGAAGCGCGGGGGGAGGCGCCGTACTCAATAAAGCGTGAAAACGGATAGCGCGAGGAGTCGCT
>CAZJBZ010000178.1:0-8840 GCA_964543975.1 uncultured Spirochaetales bacterium | reverse complement strand
TGGTGGTGAGGGCGAGGTCTTCGAAGGAGGAATCCGCGTATGGCTCTGCTGGAAATAGAAAATCTTACGAAATATTATAAGGACTTCCGCGCACTTTCGGATATCAGTTTCTCGGTTAATAGGGGGGAGTTCGTGGCCGTTATCGGGCCGTCGGGTTCGGGCAAGACAACGCTGATTCGCTGTATCAACAGGCTTATTGAAACAACAGAAGGGAAAATTCGGTATAACGACCAGGATATGCTCATACTGAATGGCCGGGAACTTCGTCAAGCGCGGTCCAAATTGGGAATGATTTTCCAACATTACAATCTTGTAAACCGATTGACCGTTATCGAGAATGTACTCCACGGGCGGTTGGGGTATAAATCGACAATCGCGGGGATAATAGGGCTTTATTCCGAGGAGGAGAAGGAAAAGGCAGTGGAAGTTCTCTCCCTCTTAGGGCTGCAGGAGTTTATGTACCGAAGGTGCGACCAGCTTTCAGGAGGACAGATGCAGCGAGTAGGCATTGCCAGGGCATTGGTACAAGATCCGATGATGATACTCTGCGATGAACCGATTAGTTCACTCGATCCCAGTTCCGCGAAAATCATCATGGATTATCTGAAGAAGGTCCAGGAACAGTTCGGTATAACCATCTTCATTAATCTACATCAGGTTGATGTTGCGAAAAAATACGCGCGTCGTATTCTCGGATTCAATTCGGGAGAGGTTGTATTCAATGGGTCGCCTTCGGATTTGGATAGAGACGCGATGTACGCGATCTATGGGACTGAAGCTGGAGAATTGATCCATGACTGAGCTGCACGACCCGAGGAGCTTCTTTCGCAAAAAAAAGTTAGTGCTAACAGTGGTCTTGGGGATATTTTTTGTTCTTATATACGGCGCTTCGGCAATAACAGATTTTTCAGCGGTGGACGCGGCCACCTCCATACCGAGAGTGATAGTATGGATGGCTACGAACCTATTTCCTGACGCCAAGGCGATGAGCAGACTTCCGAGGATTTTAGACAAATTGAAAGATACCATCCTCATGTCTATCATGGCCTCGGTCAGTTCCTCTCTCTTTGCCCTCATCTTTGCCCTCTTGGGCTCGGTAACTACCCGGCCGAATAAGGTTTTTTCCGTTTTTTCCAGAGCCGTGGCCTCAATCAACAGGAACATACCGGTTGCCGCGTGGGCCATGATCTTTCTTATCTCATTCGGACAAAGCGCTTTTACCGGCTACCTCGCGCTTTTTTTCGCTACCTTCGGATTTTTAACGAGGGCGTTTATGGAAACGATCGATGAGGCATCGGCAAAACCGGTCCAGGCCCTTCGAGCGGCGGGGGCAAGTGAGCTTCAGATTATAGCGCAGGCGGTAATGCCCGCGAGCCTCCCCCAGATGCTTAGCTGGGTGCTCTATATGATTGAGACCAATATCCGAAGCGCCACTTTGGTCGGTCTTCTCACCGGATCGGGAATCGGCTTCATGTTCAGTATTTATTACAAAAGTCTTCAATATCACAGTGCCTCTCTGGTGGTTTTAAGTATTGTGTTGGTTGTCTTGGTGATTGAGATGGTTTCAAATATTCTGCGAAGGATAATATTATGACTCAGGTTCAAGGTGATAAAAAGGGGCATATTAAAATCAGGCAGGCTGCTCCCGCGAAACGGTGGTTGCAATTGGTCCTTCTTGCTCTGCTGGCCGTAACCGTCTACGGGTTTATAACTATTGACACCGGCGGAATAGATATCGGAAAAACCGCTATTGAGACCCTTCGTCATTTTAAAACCATGTTCGCTTCACCTAGGGGGGTTGCCTCTCATTTTGAGGCATCGGGAGAGGACCAATTTGCGGTCCTCATCGCCGGTTTTCGACAGGTCCTTGTTACACTCTCGCTTGCCTTTTTAACCACACTTGTTGGAGGTGTGGTCGCGCTTGTCTTGGCCCTGTTTGCGGCAAAAAACCTCACCAACGTTAGGACCAGTAACCTTATTAAGGGTTTTGTCGCGATCATTCGCGCAATCCCTACCGTCTTATGGGTGCTCATCTTCGCAATCGGGGCAGGTCTGGGTGCCGTGGCCGCGGTAATAGGGATGAGTTTTCATACCATCGGTTACCTCTTGAAAGCCTATTCCGAATCGTTCGAAGAGCTCGACGAAGGTGTTTTAGAGGCGCTCCGGGCGTCAGGAGCAAACTGGTTCCACGTGGTTTTTCAGGCCATCCTTCCTTCCTCCATTACCTACCTTCTTTCGTGGACGTTTATCCGTTTCGAGATCAATTTTGCCGTGGCAGTCGCCATGGGAGCGGCCGCGGGTGCAGGGGGTATCGGATACCAGCTCTACATGGCAGCCGGGTATTTCTATGATATTCGTGAAATCGGTTTTATTACCTATTTGATTCTCGCTGTCGCCTTGGTGATGGAACTTATCGCAACAAATCTAAAAAACAAGTATCATATTCAAGACTAAGGAATACGGTATGGCAAAAGTGAGTATGGTAATATTCGATCTTTCCGGTACGACCGTCTATGATGAGGGTTACGTTACCGATTGTCTCTATCAGGCTGCGCTTGAAGTGGGGATTACCGCGTCCAGAGAGGAAATTGCGCGAAATATCGGGACCAGTCCCGATCTGCTGGAGCGTGATTTTCTATGAGTGCTGTAGGTGAAGCGATGGTCATGACGGGGGCGAATAAACCGTTTGAACCTCGTGAATATCCCTTGCCTGAAATCGTCCCGGGAAGCCTCTTGGTGCGGGTCCTTTGCTGCACCATCTGCAGGAGCGATCTACACACCTATTCAGGAGAGCGCTCCGGACCGGTGCCGCTCATATTGGGCCATGAGATAGTCGGCAGAATTGTCGAAATGGGCTCCGGGGTGACGATCGACGCGGCCGGCCGTACCCTTACCGTCGGCGACCGAATAACCTGGACCATCAGCAGTAACTGCGGCCGGTGCTACTACTGCCGCGTGGCCGGACTGCCGATGAAGTGTGTCGAACTCTTCAAATACGGCCACGATTCATGCGCCGAACCGCCCCATTTTGTCGGCGGGTTTGCCGAGTACTGTTTTATTTGGCCGGGTACCGCCGTTGTTAAGCTGCCCGATACGCTTTCAGACACCGTAGCCGCTCCGGCAAATTGTGCTCTGGCCACGGTAACAGCCTGCTGGGACGCGGCAGGGCTTCAACATGGTGAAACGGTTCTTATTCAAGGGGCGGGAGGATTAGGCTGTTACGCGGCTGCCGTTGCCCGATATTCCGGCTGCAGACGGGTGATTGTTGCCGATGTCGATGAAAAACGGCTTCAGTTTGCCCTCCTTTTCGGGGCAACCGATACCATCAATGTATCGACCGGTAACGGCGGCATAGATACCATAGTTGTAACCGACGCCGGCGGAGACACCGATACAACAGCCGTAACCGACGACGATGAGTTTGTTCGACAGGTACAGTCGTTGACGGAAGGACGCGGCGCGGATGTCGGTTTGGAAGTAACCGGTGTTCCCGGGGCGGTCCCTTTAGGGTTAAAGGCGCTCCGAAAAGGGGGGCGATATATCGAAGCGGGATGCTCTTTTCCGAACGCCATGGTGGAACTGGACCTTTCTGTTGTCCTCTGGAACAGGCTCTCTCTGGTTGGTGTTCACAACTACGACGCGTGTCACCTGAAAAGCGCCGTTGATTTCTTGGATACTGCACGAGAGAGGTATCCGTTTGAAAAAATGGTGACCTCAATCTATCCGCTGGATGAGCTGGATAAAGCGATGCGGGCGGCCGCTTCGGGAGAAGAGATGCGAGTTGCCGTTGTGCCGAAAAAGGAGGAGACAAAGTGAAGAAAATCGATACAGTGATATTCGACTGGGCGGGGACTACCATCGATTACGGCTGTTTCGCCCCTCTTGCTGCGTTTATGAACGCGTTCAAGCAAAAAGGGATCGATATCACAGAGGAAGAGGCGAGGGGTCCGATGGGCATGAAAAAAATCGATCATGTCCGGGCGCTCCTCTCTCTGCCGAGGATAGCCGAGGCATGGTCCGACCGATACGGCGACGTTGCCGGTGAGAGGGACGTAGAAGAACTTTATAACGGTTTTGAAGTGGAGATTTTTTCGGTGCTCTCAAACTACTGTTCTCTCATCCCCGGTGTGCGTGAAACTGTGAACACCCTCCGGTCGGCAGGGATCAAAATCGGTTCAACAACCGGGTATACCCGAGAGATGATGGATATTGTTGTCCCGGAGTCGGAGAAGAACGGTTACAAACCGGATTCGATAATAACAGCGACCGAAGTTCCCGCCGGCAGACCCGCTCCTTTCATGATATGGCGGAACGCGATCAATCTGGCAGCTTCCGATTTGCACCGTATCTGTAAAGTAGGGGACACGGAAAGTGACATTCGAGAAGGAGTGAACGCCGGAGTGTGGTCGGTAGGGGTCGTGCTTGGAAGCAGTGAATGGGGGTTGACCGAGGAGGAGAGTGGTGCTCTTTCGTCCGATGAGCGCACGAGACGCATGCAGCGTATCAGATACACCTTTCTCATCGCCGGTGCCCATTTTGTTATTGATGATATCGGCGAACTGCCCGGGCTTCTTGACGTGATCGATCGGAGGCTTGCCGATGGAAGGAGGCCTTCGTGATGTTCTTAACCGGCACGGATTTCGATGTCAGCTTTATACCGGCTGAACCGTATCTTCTTCTTACACCGGGTCCGCTTTCCACGTCGAAAACGGTACGCGCGGCAATGCTCAAAGATTGGTGCACCTGGGATGATGATTACTGCGCTCTGGTTCAGGAGATACGGCGGGGCCTCCTCGACCTGGCCACGACTAGACCGAACCTATACACTTCCGTCCTAATGCAGGGCAGCGGGACTTTCGCCGTCGAAGCCGCCTTAGGTTCACTTGTTCCAGGAGACGGGCACGTCTGTTTTGCCGTCAACGGTGCCTACGGAAGACGAATGGTTGCCATTGCCGACTATTTGAGGATAAAAAAAACTGTCATCTCTTTTGAGGAAAATACCGTCATATCACCCCGGAAAATCGAAAAGGTTTTGAAAGCCGATCCGTCCATCACACATGTGGCCGTTGTTCATTGCGAGACGACTACCGGAATTCTTAATCCCCTGGAAAATATCTCGGAGGCGGTATCCGGTTTCGGATGCACCTTTATCGTTGACGCGATGAGCAGTTTTGGGGGGGTCGCGATGGACATTGCGGATCTCCGAATCGATGTCCTTATCAGTTCCGCGAACAAATGCATCCAGGGGGTCCCCGGATTTGGTTTTGTCATTGTCAAATATTCTTTGATGGAGCAGGCCGAAGGGCGGTCTCGATCTCTCTCCCTCGATCTGTACGAACAATGGAAAACGATGGAAGAGAAAAACGGAAAGTGGCGATATACTTCGCCCACACACTGCGTTCATGCTTTTCGTCAGGCTCTCCGGGAACTCGAAGAAGAGGGAGGAGTACGGGCGCGCTTCGCTCGGTATTCAGCGAGCCGGCGGACCCTTGTTGAAGAGATGGACCGCATCGGCTTTAAAACGTACATTCCGCACGAGTACCATTCGCCCGTAATCACAACATTCCTTGCCCCCGATTCTCCGGCTTTTTCGTTCGACAGGTTATATTCGCTGTTAAAGAAAGGCGGCTTTGTCATTTATCCCGGGAAATTAACCGATGTAGAGACCTTTCGCGTCGGTACCATCGGAAATGTTTTCCCTCGGGACATACAACGATTGGTAGAGACGATCGAAGCAAACCGTTTCTGGTGATACGCGCTGCTATTCCGGAAAACGTGTTATTTCCTTCCCTATTATAATGAGAGCCCGATACGAGGGTTTTCGTGAAATTTCCAACTATTATTGTAAACCGGTGATTTGAAAGTAGTAGGAAAAATAAAAAAATGTTTGACATCCTGTAAGGGGAATGATAGTATGTAAAACATTCCATATTAAGAATGAAAGAATGATAAAATACAGGATGTTAAAAGTTGAGTAGGACGGAAGCAGCTGTAAAAGAGATAGAACAAATCATTGATGATCTGCAAACAAAGGGAGAATTCAAATTACCGACAGAAATGGAATTGGTTACTAAACTCAATGTCGGGAGAAATACCATTCGTGCGGCTGTTAAACAACTGGTCACTAATGGAGTGCTTGAAAAAACACAAGGTAAAGGGACGTTTATTTGTGAACAGAAAACAACTCTTACTTTTTCAAGCTGGTCTGCAACTAAAACGGCCGTATCCGAAGCTTTATCGCTATATATAAATAAATTCACTCGAAACTATCCTGATTATAATGTGGATATAATAAAATATCCTCATGAAATTTATATACAGAGAATACTTGATTTATTTTTACGAGGTTTATCTCCCGATGTTATTCAAATAACTCCTTATTGGCTGAATGAATATTATAAGCTTAATATTTTTGAACCTTTGGACAGTATGATTTCTCCCGAAAATCTACAAAAACGATATTCATCCGATATAGATACCGGAAAAATAGACGGAAGGCTTTTTGCGCTTAATTGGGCCCTTTGTCCGCTTATTCTTTATTACAATAAAAATGTTATGAGGAGAACCGGACTCGATCCCAACTGTCCACCGACAACGATGGATGAGCTAAAAGAAATGTGCATCCATATTAATAAATCCCGCATAGATAACGCGAAGGGGATATGTTTACCGTTGCAACCTTCTGATTTAGACCACCTCTGGTTTTACCCTTTTCTTCTTGCATTTAACGGAGGCTTCGTAGATTCAATAGGAAATATAACGATAGATACCGTACAGAACGGAGCAGCTTTGGAATGGTTGACTGAGTTAATACATAAAGGCGGTGTAACAGAAGCGAAAAGTGTTCCCGATACAAGATTATTGTTTGCAACCGATCAGATCGGATTTATGATCGACGGACCCTATGGAAAAGGAATTTTGCGGGAAATTTCCCAATTAGGACGTGAAATTGATAAAAATTACGGTGTTGCTCTTATACCGGTCGGCCCCTCAGGTAAATCGGAAAGTATTTTGATTTCTCATGCACTCGCAATATCCAGGTTCTCATCTCAAAAAGAGGCAGCATATCGTCTAATAGAAAGTTTGACTACCGATGAAGAGACCTATAAATATTTCTTTGAACGGTTTGGCGTTATTCCTTGCTTGAGGGATTTCTTGCATAAACCATATTATCTTCAAGACCCCTTTGCATCCGTTGTTCTTCAACAACTCGAAACAGCGTTTTTGGCCCCGATTCAGCATGAATTAATTTCTCGGATGTTACCTTCTACACTTCAAGTCATCTCATCGTTATTGCTTAAGAAGGAGAAGGTTTATGAAAGATTGGTTTTCCTAAAAGGTATGGTCGAAATGTTCAAAGAATCAAATACTGTCGTTTTGTCCGTTTAAAGGACATAACATAATTATTCCTTTAGGAGGGTTTTATGAAAAAGATTGTGGTTCTGATCTGTTTTCTACTGAGTGCATCGATAATTTTCGGCGCGGGAGAACAAGAGGTAAAGAGTGAAGAGGAGATAACTGAAACAAGCGGAGAGTGGACATGGGCCAATGCCGCCGCTCCTTATAAGGGAGATACAATTTATGTTCTTCTTCAAACTCATCCCTCAACTGATGCTACAAAAAAGTTGCTTCCTGAGTTTGAAGCAGCAACAGGAATTAATGTGGAGCTGGAGCTTTTGCAAAGAAGGGCGATGAATACAAAAGAAGAAATGGAATTAGCGAGTAAGTCTTGTGCTTACGATGTAACGCACATGGCGCCCCCGAAGCGCGGACGATATGCTCGCGCGAATTGGGCCGAACCGTTGGGAAAGTATATCAATGATGAAAAATTGACAATGCCGGATTTTAATGTTGAGGAGTTTGAACCGTATATCGATCTCGTGACTCTTGATGATACGATTTATGGCATTCCTTTCGTTGGTGAAACTGCTCTGCTTTTTTACCGAACGGATATATTTGAAAAAAATGGAATTCAAAATCCCCCTGCAACAATCGAAGAATTGGAAGAGGTTGCGGCTAAGATTAATACGGAAGAAATACCCGGTTTTTGCTCACGAGCTGTAAAAGGCCAAGGTATCAATGTGTATACTTGGTCCGCGTTTTTAAAGGCATATGGCGGTGATTTCTTTAATGAAGATATGGAACCGATCGTCAATAGTGCCGAGGCAATCAAAGCAACCGAAAAATACGCTGAATTACTCAATGAATATGGTCCTTTCGGTGTTGCGAGTTATTCACACTATGAGTTGAGTACCGATTTTGCACAGGGTAAACTCGGTATGGCTTTTGCGGCAGGAGCCTGGGGTTTTAGTGTTTTTAATGATCCTTCAAAATCTAAGATAATAGGAAAATGGGCCGCCGCCCCTTCTGTTGCCGGACCTGCGGGCGCATATTCCGACGCGTATTGTCATGGTGTTATGATTCCGAGAAATGCTCAGAATAAAGAAGCAGCCTGGCTTTTTATTCAATGGATGACTTCACGGGAGACCCAGCTAAAGCGGGCCCTCCTTGAGGGTGGTGACGGCTCGGTTACGCGGTCGCCTATTCTTTCTGTACCGGAATACCGGGAAAAATGGAATGTCGGTGGACTGATAGAAGCTATGGAGAAAAGTGTGGGTGACGGAATTGCTCAAGAGCTGCGCCCTAATGAATTGCCTGAATGGATGGAAGTCGGTGATATAATCGGCGCTGCGGTGCAGCAGGTTATTGCCGGTGAGGCAGGAGCTGAAGAGGCTCTCAACAAAGCAAACCAGGATGCGTATGAAATAATGGCGGAAGCCGGTTACTATGACTAAACGAATTTGAATGGGCGGCATCTGTATGTATCATAATACAGGTGC
>CAZJBZ010000177.1:0-8854 GCA_964543975.1 uncultured Spirochaetales bacterium | reverse complement strand
AGCCCCTATGGGGCGCTGCCCACAAACCACCTGCTTTGCAGGTGGTTGTTGATTTACGAAATTAGATATCCTTTATTGCGTACGGAGAGGATTAATCTCTTTCCCCTCGGAAGGAGAGGAGAGAGTTTTTTTCGAATATTGGAAATATGCATGTCAATGGCCCTGGATCCGTTTGTCGGTTGTCCCCACAGTATATAGGAAAACGCGTCTCTGGGTATGATTTCTCCTCTTCTGGAGGCGAGAATCCGAAAAATGGTATATTCGTAGTGATTTAGTGTAACAGACCGGTAGGCGTCCCATACACTATTGGGTGTGAAAAAAATAATACCCCACGGAAAACGAAGAGTGCCGAAAGGAATAGTCCTTTTTGAGCGTATCCATAGCTCCTCAGGAGTCCACGGTTCCTTTAAATAATCCGAACAGCCGACAGAGAAAGCATACCGTAGTTTTGCTCCGGGGCCGTACCCTATAACCGGAATAATGTTGATTGTGCTCTCGTTCTCTGTAAAGCATGGCTCAATTAAATCAACAGGGCAGATATAAAGATCGGGTACCGGTTTTTGAATTGGGCCGTCTGAAACAATACACGTCGTTTTTGTATGTCGCTTTAAATAGAAGCGCACCCTTTCCGTTAAGACGAAATCATCGGAAATAAAATTGAGTACGGCTACAGCCATCTATTCGGTTGGATTAAGAAAAGGAAAATCTTCTATCCGTACGTGAAGAAGACCCAACGCTATTCAATTTCCTCTTTTTTATCCAGTCCTTCTTTCTTTTTAAACTCCTCAAGGAGGAGGTCGGCATTGTTCGTCGAAGATTCCAACGCTTTAAACTGCTGGTCGAGTGTTCCTTCACCGCTCATGTCTTCGATTTCTTGCATGGCATCGGCTTCAGCTTCCAATTGATCAACTTTCGAACTCATCCGGTCAAAAGCTTCAAAAGCGGAGGTATTGGACATGCTTCCGATTGTCTCTTGTATTCGCTTCTGTGCGTCTGCCCGTTTTGATCGGGCCACAAGAAGGTTCTTTTTCCTTTGAGCCTCTTCTATCTTCTGCTGAAGCTGTCTAAGAGCGGTTTTCAGTTTTTCAACGGACTCATGTTGCGCGTTCCACTGTTGTTTGTACTGGGAAGCCAAATTATCATATTCCTGTTTCCGTAAAAGGGCCTCTTTCGCAAGATCTTCCTTCCCCGCTTTTAATGCTAAACGCGCTTTGTTTTCCCATTCTTGAGCCTGTGTTAACTGTTGATTCATTTGGCGCTCAAGTTTTTTTTCATCCGCAATAGCGGAAGCAACACTCTTCTTGGATTCGAAAAGTTGCTCATTCATATCAATGATTAGCTGATTAAGCATTTTTTCCGGGTTTTCCGCCTTGCTGATCATATCGTTTATATTTGATTTTACAACCCGTCTAAATCGGTCAAAGATTCCCATGGAAATCCTCCTGGCTCATTGTTTTCGATACTTTGATAGAATGGGATAGTGCTGTGCAAGCGCGAGGCCGACGGCATCGAGGGTTGCTTGAAACTCTTCAAAATCGACAGTATCGAAATTTAACGTATCTATAAGGATTATAGTATCATTCTCTAAAGCATAGGCACCATGAAGAATATCCGATCCGTTCAGTTTTAACAGTGTTTCGAACAGCTCTTCTCTTCCTCGGTCCGGTACTTTCATGACCGCTACTCGAACGATTATCAGAGGTTCTTCAACAATAACCACAACGTTTTCCAGCCCTTTTTCCGAGTCCGATATGACCCACGAGTTATCGTCGACGCTCTCATAGGAAAGATCTAGATTTATTAGATAGCTTTCAAGTTTATTTGTTGCCATTGTGTATGCTCCGCCTCGTACCATTTTTATTAAGGAGAATTGCCGGCTATCCTAAAAAGACTTGTCCGGAATTGTCGATCGCGAGGATGGTTTTACATTCAGAACACCTAAATCTACCGGCACGTGTTGCTTTCAATTTTTTAGAGCAGATTGGACATTTGAAAATTTTTGGAAATATATTGGTACTCCCAGTCTGGCCGCCCTTTACAAAGTAATCGACAGCTTCTTCCGCGTTGTCTTTTATGTTAAAGAATTGGGAAAATCCGAGAAGTTGAAAAACTTCGTACACTTTTGGTTGTATCTCCAACAACACAAGGTCGCCGCCGCGAGGTTTAACCGCTTTCAAAAAGGCCGTGAAAGATCCGATTCCGGTACTCGATACATAATTGAGGCCGCCGCAATTGAATATTAAACGGATATAGTTAGATTCAATAGCCTTTGTTACTCTCTTTTGAAAGAAATTAGAGTTATAAGTATCGATGTAGCCGGTTAAGTAGAGGACGAGACATCCTTCTACTTGATCCACCTTTTGAAGCCTAATTTTTAGACTATCGTCTTTTTCCTCGTCAAATCCAGGTACAATATCGTTATTTGTCATGATGCCTCTTTTTAAAGAGAATTAACTTATAGTATATTATAAGTCAACACTATCTTTGTCAAATGGAATAGGAAAAAAAATAGTTTTGTTAAAAAATCGCTTGTAAAACAGTACTTTGGGAGAAAACTTGAATTCGCGTGCTTGACCTGTGATATAATTACCTCTACTATGATGTTGTGGTAATTACTATTCCCTCCAGTGCAGGAGGATTTTCGGAATGAAAAAAACAGGATTGTTTCCACTTCTTTTTCTCTTTGTTTCAGCAGGACTCTTCCCGGCTGATCCGGTTGGTTTCGATGGTGTTGTTGATTTTTCAATTACCCTCGAACGTGTATCGGAAATACTGATGCGGGAAGGGCCGGATGCTCTTCCGCGGGATAAGCTTATCGTGCTTACCGGAGCAATATCTTCTCTTCAGGTTCTTCAATCAGGAGAAGAGGGACCTTTTCTTGCCGAACTTGAACTTGTTGGTGGTGAATGGGTGGGCATGGAAACCGTAAAGATGTATACCTGTATTGTTCGGCTTCATGGAGATGATTTTCAAAACAGAATTCCTGTACGGCGTTCACGAAGAGAAATAGTGAATGAGATTACTTTGAACTCCGAGGTCATGGTAGTGGGTAAGGTTGTCGGAACCAGGACCCTCTATACCGGTGATCAGGTGCCGGTAATCGATGCTTTCTATGTACGGACCCTCGGATAGAGCACGTAATACTATTCGAACGTAATATCTTGCGGCCGAATAGTCTTTCCTGATGCATGAAGAGCGGCCCTCTCGATTATATTCTTTAGTTCCCTGATATTACCCGGCCAACTGTAATTTTCGAGTTTTTCTATGGTACCCGGAAGGAGAATGTGATGATCATGGGAGAGGGTGCGTAGAAAGTGGGCTGCGAGAAGCGGGATGTCTTCTTTTCTTGCTCGAAGGGCCGGCATATCGATATTGAGTATATTCAATCTATAAAAGAGGTCTTCTCGGAACAATCGTTTTCGTATTGCCTTTTTTAAATTTCTGTTTGTTGCCGCAACTATTCTGACGTTAACCTGTTTATATTGAGAACTTCCGACTCGGGAAACCTGTTTATGCTCTAACGCCTGCAACAGTTTCACCTGTGATGAATAGGGCATTTCACCGATCTCATTGAGGAAAAGCGTTCCTCCATCGGCTTGCTCGAAACTGCCGGCCCTGGTAACGGCGTCGGTAAAGGCCCCTTTGACCGAACCGAAGAGTTCCGATTCTATAAGCTGTGAAGGTATGGCACCGCAATTTAACGGTATGAAAGGCTCCTCCTTCCGTGGTGAAAGAGAATGGATGAGATTTGCCGTAACGTCTTTTCCGGTACCGCTTTCTCCGTTTATCAGTACCGTAGAGTCGGTCTTTGCGTAGAGGAGGACCCGTCTTTTTACCTCATTCATTGCCGGGCTTTCTCCCAAAAGGGTGGAAAAATAGTAAGCCTCTTCTTCAGCCGTCATAAGCGGTTCATTTTTAGACTTAATCGCGTTGAGAAGAACTTTTTTTAGATGATCAAGTTTATACGGTTTGGTTAAATAATCCCATGCGCCGGTTTTCATCGCTTTAACCACTAATGGTGTCTCTGAAAAACAGGTTAGCATTACAACCGGCGGGCTGTTTCTCATTTCTACGATTTTTTGAAGGACATCAAGCCCGTCTAAATCCGGAAGACCGATATCCAGGAGAACGACGTCGGGTTTCTCCGTTTTCACTTTTTCTATTCCCTGCCTGCCGTTCGTGGATGGAATGATGAAAAAATCCTCCGAGAGTACGTTCCTGAGCACACGCTGAGTGTGCTCATCATCCTCGATAAAGAGAACATTGATCATTATTTTTGTTTCCTCTCGCAATCAACAACCACCATCTTCGGTGGTAACTTTTGCTTTAGTAAACCCTGCAGAATAAAGATTAATGGATCGGGAAAATATTTGCAACAGGAATTCGAAACGCGAACAATATTTTTCGGGGAGCCGCGTTTAAAAGAGAGAGAAGGTCCATGTATCAATATAATGGTCCATTTTTTGAATTTGCTCTCTTGAAAAACATTTCGGTTGATCTTATTCTTGGTGATTATGTTGACTATTCGGTTTATTATTCGATTCTTTGATAAAAGGTTTGTATTAAAAACTCTTTTCATCCTTCTTTTAATCTCTCTTCTTCCGTTAGCTGAAATAGTGCTATTATTCTATTTAGGTGATTACATCGGAAACTATCTAATTTTGTCTGTTGTGGCGGTCACCGGACTTTTGGGAGTGTTCGTCATTTTTTCGGAAGCGGGAAAATCAATTGATAAAATAATGGAGAAGGTGAGAGAGGGGTATTATCCGAGTGATGAGTTTGCCGCGTTTGCCGGAATACTCCTCTGTGGAGTGTTGCTTGTCTCTCCAGGCTTCATCACGGATTGTTTGGGTATACTCTTTCTGCTTCCGACCTTCAGACGTCCTGTAGGAACAATTATCACTACAAGAATGCCCGCTCGACTGAAAGAGCTGTATGAGTATTTAAAGCTTTATGAATAGGGGCATTTGCCTGATATTCCCATTGTGGTAAACGGGTCTCATTGATCAAGAGCAGTCCGGCTTGGTCTTAGAGCTTCCAGATTCTATGGATGAGAAGAACAATCCAGTAGTAAACCCGGAGAAATATCCCGAAGATATACCATGGGCGTTTTAAAAGGTCGGGGAGAAAATAGAATCGGCTTTTCCAGAGTCCCTTCGAAATTTTTTGTCTTTTACCGGAAAAAATATCAAAACACTCTTCACTCCACAGGAATATTCCCGGATTCAGTTTGTTTCTATTGAAATGGAGCCATACGTTATTTCCGGGTACTCCCCTGCCTGCAAGGAGAAGTGACGGTGCCGTTTTTTTTATTGCTAAGAGGATGTCGGCCTCTCGCTCTATTAGGAAATAGCCCGGACAGCGGCCGACGATCCGTAATTTGGGAAACGAACCTTTTAAATTGTTTTCAATTTTAAGCAGTTCCGCCTCTCTCTGTCCGAGGAGGTATGCTGTTTCCGATTTTTTTTCCAGGCAGCCTAAAAGTCGTATTGTAAATTCGAAGGGCATATAACGGACAGGTTTTTCTCGTTTTAAGAATGCTGCGGCCCGTACTATAACCGGAGAAACAGGAAGAACAAGTGTCGCTTTATTGAGGCAGGCAAGGAAATCACTCTTCCGTCGGGCCCTCATTAGGTCTATCAGCGTAATGAGGACGATTTGATGCACTTCTTTATCTGAAGCCATCGTCGTAACGATGTCTTCAATGGCTTCCGGTTGCAGGATATCGACAGGGACGTTCAGGATGTATATACGTTTTTTCTGTGTTATCGGTGTAGTCTCCATGTGCCCCTCTCCGCAAGTATCGTTTTTACCGCCGCGACGGCATACAGAGCGGCTGTTTCCGTGCGTAATATTGTAGCTCCGAAAAAAACCGGAAAGAAACCGTACTCTTTGAGCATAACGACTTCTTTCTCGGAAAAACCGCCTTCGGGACCGATTACCAGTCCGATTTCTTGGGGGTTATTGGAAAGATAGTCATGAAGCGTTCGGTTTTCAAGCACATTTTGATGAAAAAAGAGTCCTCTTCTTTTTTTATCCGTTTCCCGGAACGTCGCTATCTCTCTCAGCTGTTTTGGAGGTTTTATCTCTGTAACGACAGTGGAGCCTGATTGTTGAACAGCCTCTCGAACAATTCTATTCCACCGTTTCAGTTTTGAATCGGTCTCAAAATTGATGTCCTTAGGAATTGAATACCTGCTGAAGAGAGGATGGACCTCACAGACCCCCGCTTCTGTGGCCTGACGAACAATCGTGTCCATCTTCTTGCCCTTCGCGATGCACTGAAAGAGAATAACTTTTACGTCGACGTTGTTCGGTAAACGATTATTCTCTTCGCATTCATGTTGAAGTTTTTCTACAGAAACCGAACAGTGAGACGTTTCGGCTTCAAGAATGGAGAGAAGATATTCATTTCCGCTTTTATCGATTCCCGGGAATGTGTCCCCCCGGCGAAGTCGAAGAACATGGATAAGGTAGTGAAAATGTTCATCCGTAAGTACAATTTGAGGTTCCCCCCTATACCTCCGGGGAAGTAAAAACTGTCGCATTTAACCGTGTATTATGATTATTGCAGCTGAACGGCGCCGAGGACCGTTAAATTCACAGAAATAGATGCCCCGCCAGGTTCCCAAGGTAACGGCGCTGTCTTCAATTGGAACGGTTACACTTTCTTCGACAATACAGCTATCGCTCTCTATCTTCATATCATGAACAATCTTTTTGATCTGTTGCGGTATATCGATAAGGTCGGTCTTCTTCTTTGATTGAATCCGAATTCCGGTAAATGCCATGGTATTCTCCTCATTTCTTCTTATTTATTATTAAGAACCTCAACCGCTTTCTGTAAAACCAGATCGTATTGGAGATCGTATACCGGTGGTGAGTTGTTTGTCCTATTAATTTCGTTACGGATGAGTCTTTTTATGATCCTGTCCGCGAGGACGATATCCTGTTCGTGTAGTTTTTCTATGAAGGTGTCGACCTCTTTCTCTGTTGGACCAGGATTATCGGCCACGAAGTGTCCGACAAGGTTGTGTTCTAAAATTGTCTTATACGATTCGGTCTCCTCTTCCGAGAGCTCGGGTTCTTTTACCGTGATATCCGGTTTAATACCGATGCTATCGATATTCGTTCCCGACGGGGTGTAGTAACGGGACATCGTTAACTTAAAACCGCCGACACCGAAGGATTTTACCTGCTGAACGGACCCTTTCCCGAAAGTCGTCTCCCCGATAAGGGTCGCTCTGTTTCTGTCTTTGAATGCACCGGCAAGAATTTCAGAAGCGGAGGCTGATCCTTGATCGATCAGAACGGCGACAGGAAAATCTAAAGGCATAAGAATATCTTGAGAAGCACTGTAGACGGTATTTTCAGACGGTATTCTTGACCTGGTGCTAACGATTGTCCCTCCCCGGAGAAAGAGGTCCGCGGTATCCACGACGGCTGCGAGTAACCCCCCGGGGTTGCTCCTCACATCGATTATGATGGAATTGTAACCTTTATTCCTGAAATCGGTGACCGCTTCTTTCACTCTGTCGTCAGTTAATGGAGTAAACTGTATAATTCTCAAATAACCGATTTTACCGGTAGAAACCATGTCATAGCGGACCGTAGGTACTTCGATGATCGCCCGTTTCAAGACCACCGGAAAAACAATGGACTCAGCGCGTCTTATGGTAACGTTTACCTCCGTACCGGGGGTACCCCGTAGTCTATCGACGACCTCATCGATACTTAAGTTTTCCGTGGTTTCTCCTTCGATCTTAATAATATAATCTCCCGCGGAAATTCCCGCCTTACCGGCAGGAGTTCCCTCAATGGGAGAAACAACGCGAACGAAGGGTGAATAATTTTCCTGCAGATAAGCGTTATCCTCTTCTTCCGGTTTTGGTTTTACCGATTTTGTAATATAAAGACCCACACCACCGAATTTTCCCGATGTAGTATCGCGGAGGTCTTCCATATCGCTTTCAGTCAAATAGGTTGAATAGGGATCGTCTAAGCTCTCGAACAATCCCTCGAGTGCACCCTCGAACAGCGACCGGGATGATACCTCATCCACATAATTGTTTTGGACGAACTTAAAAACCTGTTCAAAGAGAGTTAAATATTCTTCAGCCTCTCGATTCTGGGAATCCGCTCTCGCCGTAGGCGCGAAAACAAAAATCGATATCAGGCTGAGACAAAATGCTCCGATTATAAGCCACATGTAACGTTCTTTCATTTTCATTTATAAATCCTTTTATTTTCATTCTAGATTGTGCCTAATATTTGTCAAGATAACGCGGCGATATTAGATTATAACGCACATAAGAGGGTGTACCGGTCACTTGAAGTTAGATTTGGAAATACGTACACTCCTAAAGGTAATACTATGCATATCAAGCGAACACTGTTATTTTTGGGCACCGGATGGGAAATCATTCGGTTTGCGCTTGTTTTTTTTATTCTTCTCTCTCTTGCCGCCTTCGATTTGAAGTCGACCTCTGTGTTTCTTATTATCTGGTTCGGGAGCATCCAATTCGTTATTGCCGGCGGCTTTTTTCTCATAGGATTATACCCGGATTCATACGGTAATTATTCTAAATTAGTGGCCCTTGGAAAATTACTGAATATTTTTCCCGCGTTTCTTATTCTTTTGTTTAAAAGCGGTTTTTTTGCCTGGGGGGCCGCGAGTTTGTCGTTTGCGCTTAAAGACGGTGGGTTTATTCAGGCTGTTTCACAAAATAATGAAATAGGGCCTCTCCTCCCCTTGGTACTCATCATTACACTTCTCGATTTGATTTTCTTTATCTTTTTGATATTATACCAGATACCGGATACAGGCCGTAAGAACCGTAATGTGCCGCCTGCT
>CAZJBZ010000176.1:0-8861 GCA_964543975.1 uncultured Spirochaetales bacterium | reverse complement strand
GCCCGGCTGCCAGGCCGCCGATACCGGCGGTTGATACCAAGAGTTTACTGGAAAACTTCTTTGCCAACAGTGCGTTTGCGAACCGACCTACCATGAGTCCTATCCATACTATGGAAAGACCGCCGCTCGCTATTACCGGTTTGTATCCTAATTTCGATTGCAGATAGTAGACAACCCACGCCGAAAACCCGACTTCCGCCCCAACGTAGAGAAGGAGGGTGAGTGACCCGAACATCGCGGGTCTGTCTCTCAAGGTCTGTTTGAGGGAGTCGAACCCCTGCATCTGATGGACCTCTTCTTTATCCGCTGCAGGAAATCGAATAAATTTTGCATATACCAACAGGATAGCCGTTGGAATCATCATAAAGAAGAGGACCGGCCTCCATCGTCCGGTGGCCCCGATGTAGAGCCCGATCAGGAAGGGTGAGATAAACGCTCCCACACTGAAAAAGAAGTGTACCAGATTCATGTAGCTTCCCGCGTGATTGCCTTTTATCAAAGTGGGCATGACATTACCCGATGTTTCAACGAACGATGCCGTCAAGTGCAGGCAAAATGTGGCCATGGCGGCGAAAATAAAGAGAGGTGAAGCCCCGAAGAGGGCGAAAAAAACCATCTCTCCTAAAAAACCGAGCATGACCACCTTTTTTACCCCGGTTTTATCGATAGCGGCCCCCGCGATAAGAGGTCCGACCATGAATCCCAAGGAACCGATTCCTAAGAGAAGACCGGTCATCCCTTCTTTTATATCAAAAGTCTTCATAATTCCGGGGACAAGCGGACCGAAGATGAGCAGGACAAGTCCGTGTTGGAACATGAGAAGAAAATTGAGTGCCTTAAGGTTGTCCCTGTTTTTCATAGAGATTAGTTGTATCACTATCCAATTTTTAAATCTAGTTGTATCATGCTATTAGAAACATGGAGGCTTTCGTTATGACTAATCCAAATTATGAAAAATGTTACCGGTTTCTTGAGCAGCTGCCGGTCATTTCCACTCATGAACATCACCTGTTCGATGAAGAGCAGCAAGCCTTGACCCTTGCGGGAGTATTCGACCATTCATACGTCGCCTGGCAAGGGGTGCCTGTCGGTAAAACCGAGAAAGAGCACGCCGAGTTTCTCGAGCTGGTTAAGTATAATTCTTACTACGTCTGGCTGGAGAAGGGACTTCAGGAGCTGTACGGTTTGGACGGTCCTCTTACGCCTAAGAATTGGGACGATGTCTCACGACAGATAGAGGAAGCACATGCTGAGGACAGTCCCCGACCGTCCGCCACTGATACCGACAAGCGGCCGTCCGGGCAGTCGGGTTTGCATTCCTCCTCCCCATTCCACATCGACGTACTTCGGGAAAAATGTCGGTATAAATACGGCCTTACCGATATCTACCGAAATCCCGGCTCCGACCCGGGACATCCGTACCTGTTTAAACCGGTGTTTCGTTCGGATGTGTTTATCTCCAGCTTCCATCCTAAAGCGTTAGACCATGATGAGAACACGCCCTGGTTACTCTTCCCGCAGATTGAAGGGTATTCGTTTGATGAATACACACAGTTCGTTATCGATTTGCACCGAAAGAACGTCGAGTCCGGAGCGGGACCTAAGGCAAGAGCCGGGACGAAATCCGGGTCGGTGGCCTTCAAGTTCGCGATGGCCTACGAACGGTCGTTGGCTGTACGTCCGGCTGATAGCACGGGTCCCGAGAAGGCAGCCTCGGTATTCATGAAAAACCCTTCGGAGGTAAGTGAAGAAGAGAGGGCATTATACGGCGATTACTTTATTCACCACATTTGCCGCTTGGCCGAGGAGTACGATATTCCCATCCAAATCCATACCGGATTGGGAAGGCTTCGGGGTTCGAATCCTATGCTGCTGGAACCTTTGATCGAAACCTACCCCAACGTCAAATTTGTTCTGTTTCACGGCGGCTATCCCTGGTACCATGAAATCGCCGCTCTCGCCCACAACCACACCAACGTTTTTATCGATATGGTGTGGCTCCCCATTATTTCCACCACTGCAGCGGTCCGGGCCCTCCATGAGTATATCGAAGTCTCTCCCGGTTCCGACCGGATCGCCTGGGGGAGCGACACCTGGACATCGGAAGAGGCGTTGGGGGCCCTCCTGGCCTACCAACACGTGACGGCAAAGGTGGTGGGTGAAAAACTGGACGACGGGTACTTCTCCTTCGAATCTGCGAAAGAGCTCATGGAACGCTTGATGTATAAAAACGCGGAACAGGTGTACGGGATACAATGAACTTCAAAGCAGTTATTTTCGACGTCGACGGAATACTTCTCGATTCCGAACCGCTTCACCGCGACGCATGGAACCTCTCTCTCGAACGGTTCGGCCACTCCATCTCGGAAGAGGAGCTTGTTTCGTGGACCGGTATCCCCTGCAAGACGATGGCAATTCAACTTTCGGAGACCCTTCATCCGAAACGGTCATGGAAAGAGTATGTCGATACCAAAGAATCCATTTTCAGAGGTTTGATCAAGGAGCGGAAACCACTTTTTTCAGGCCTGCCTCCCCTCCTCTCACAACTCCAATCGCACTACGTTCTAGCATATGCGACTTCGAGCAGTAAAGGGAATATCGAGCTGATGTTTTCGGTTACCGGTATCGCAGATATTTTCACCATCGGCGTGACCATGGACGATGTACATCACCACAAGCCCCATCCGGAAACCTATACGAAAGCCGCCAAAAAATTATACGCCGCGCCCCGGGACTGTGTCGCGGTGGAAGACTCACTCGCCGGTATGGAATCGGCAAAAAACGCCGGAATGTCGGTAATAGGGGTTACCACATCCTTCCCCGCTTCCTCAATGGAGCACGCCGATTTCATCTTCGATACAACAGTGGAGGCGTGTCGACAGTTACTGGAGTGGGCTTAACAAAAAAAGGCCCGGATACCGGAACGAAGCCGCTATCCGGACACATCCTGCTGGAAGAAGAGCACATCTCTATTATTTAACCTTTTACTGCACCCGCCGTCAGTCCCTGGACAATCTTCCGCTGGAAAACAAGGACAAGAACAATCAGTGGGATGGTCACCAGCACCGCTGCCGCCATGATTTGACCGAACGGGTCCTGGTGAGCTACCGTGCCACTGAAGAGAGCTATTACGACCGGTACCGTTCTGGCCGATATATCTGTCGTTGTAAAGGTCAAGGCGAACAGATACTCGTTCCACGACAGAATAAAGGCGAGCAGCCCGGTCGTTACCGCGGCAGGAGCGGTCAGCGGCAAAAGAATCAACAGGAAACTCTGGAACTGGGTCGCCCCGTCCACCCTTGCCGATTGAAGCAGCGACGTTGGCAGCCCCTCAAAAAAGGAGGTCATGATCCAGGTAGTAAACGGCAGAGTGAAAAGCAGATAGGAGAGGATCATCCCGGGAATCGCGGGAATTCCCAACGCCCTTTTTACCGCGTAGAGCCCGGTGAGAACGGCAACCTGAGGGAACATAGTCATCGACAGGATAAGATACCTGACCGGTTCTTTCCCTTTAAAGCGAAGTTTCCCTAAAGCAAACGCGGCAAATGATCCGACCGCAAGCGAAAGCGCCGTAACGGTAACCGCGACAATAACACTGTTCCTAATTCCAAGCCAAAATCTCTTGTTTGACAACACAAACCGATAATTCTCTAGTGTGGCGTTCACATCGTGAGGTTCGGTCGGAGAACGAGGCACAAAGGTTGCCGGGGTCATAGCCAACTGCGAATCGGATTTCAGGGAGGAGTTGATCGCCCAGTAGAAGGGAAAAATCATCTCGATAAAAATAACAACGACGACAAGAACAAAAACGATCTTGCCGATAATCCGCATGGTTTCCTTTTTATTCATATTGACCTCCTACGCCGATCATCTTCACGTAAATGACAACAAAGATCATGATGATGAGAAAGATTATAACACTCGAGGCGGCCGCATACCCCATCTGACTATTGCTAATCAGTTCGTAATAGGTAAAACTCGCCATTGAAAAGCGCTTCTCACCGAAGATGATCTGAAACAAGTCGAATACCCGGAGGGCATCGAGGGTCCTAAAGACCAACGCGACAGTCAGCGTGGGCTTTACAAGCGGTAAGGTCACCGACCAAAACCTTCGCAGAATACTCGCACCGTCGACTTCGGCAGCTTCATAAAGATTTTTGTCGATCAACTGCAATCCTGCCAACAGAAGGAGGGACATAAAGGGGATGGTTTTCCATGTGTCGATAACGATCATCACCCATAATTGAGACGAAGGGTCTGAAATAAAGGCAAACTGTCCGTCTGAAAGTCCGACTATGTCACCGATCGTGTTGAAAAAGCCCGCCCTTGTGGAATAAAACATGTACTCCCACATTCTTGACGATACCGCGGTGGGGACCGCCCACGGTATAAGCATTACCGCTCTCATCGGACCTCGTCCTTTAAAGTTTTCATTTAAAACCAGGGCGACCCCTAAACCGATAACCGTTTCAAAGAAGACGGAAATAACGACAAAGACAACCGTGTCGGCTACCGATTGGATAAAATCCGGGTCGGTCGCTCCCATAACATACCGTTTTCCGAACAGAGAGAACGCTGTCAACTCTTTGTATCGCACAGGCTCCCGCGGAAGTATTTTCACCGGCGACATATACTCTACTTCTCCGGTCTCCCGATCGACAATCGGTTTCCCCGTTGCTTCATCGGTTTTCGGAGGCAATTCACGAAAGGTCATTCCAAGCAGCTGTACATAATTCTGAAGTCCGATGAACTCCGGTTCAGTCTCACGGGCTATCTCTTTGTCGGTCAAGCTGTCGACGAGAACACTGGCAAGCGGGTAGAATGCTATGGCAGCTATGATGAAAAGGGTCGGTATGAGAAGAATCCAGGCAAGCCTTCCCTCGGCTTGCTCCAAACTTTTCTGTTTTCTCATAGATGTGCTCCTTAAAACGAACAGTCCGGACCGCGGCGGCGGTCCGAACTGTATTCTGATTTACGAACGGAACAATCCGTTTTATTTAGGCGAGCCGGTGTCATAACCTAAGAGGTCCTGTAAATCGAGTTCAAGCTCTTCCATGGCTGTGTCCGCGTCCGAGTTTCCAAGCAATACTTCATGTACCTTGGAGAAGAAAAGCCGAGATGTTTCAGCGTAGTCAGGTGCGGTAGCGGTTGAAGGACGAGCAACGGCGTTTGTGAAGACATCATAGAGGCTTCCGAAAATCGGAGTTGCTTCCAGAACATCCTCGTCCTCGTAGAGTGTTTTGATGGTCGGATTATAACTTCCCTGAATGGCCATCTCTTTCTGGGATTCGTAGGAGCAGAACATGGCGAGAACATCGGCGGCTACATCCGGATTGTCACTGTATTTGGAAACGGCCAACTGCCAACCGCCGAGGGTTGCAGCTCTTCCGGCCTTTCCTTTCGGAAGTGCCGCCGCATCGAACTTACCCTTGATCGGACTGTCGTCCGCGTTACCAAGCGAGAAAGCATAGGGCCAGTTCCGCATATAGGCGGAGTTTCCGTTTTGCCATACGCGACGGGCTTCCTCTTCCTTGAACGCGGTTACACCGTCGGGAGAAATGGTACCAACCCAGTCAGCTGCCGTATCAATGGCTTCAACGGCCCGCGGATTGTTGATGGTGATTTTCTTGTCCGGGCTGACGATTGTGCCGCCGCCGTTGGAATAGATCCATTCCAGCGCGTCACAGGTGAGTCCTTCGTACGAATCTCCCTGCCAGACAAAACCCCAGAAGTCCTGGTTTCCGCCCGATCGTTCACCATCCATGATCTTTTGAGCACTGGTCTGAAGGTCCATCCACGTTTCGGGCGGGCCCGCATAACCGTATTTTTCCATAAGATCGGTCCGATAGTAGAGTAGTCCGGCATCGGTAAACCATGGAAGACCGACGAATTTACCGTCCACAGTGTTGTTTTCGACAATCGCCCTAAAATGATCGTCTTTTACGTTTTTGATTTGAGGATATTGGTTCAGGTCGATCAGATGCATGGCGATATCGCCGGGCCAGATGACGTCAATTCGATAGATATCGAGCTCACCGCTCCGGCCTTCCCAGAACTGTTTGTACTGACCAAGCAGATCGGTTGTACTTCTCGATGTGTCGTAAAGCTCGATCTTTACATTCGGGTTGTCCGCCTCGTACCGTTCCGCCTGCGCCTTGTTTATTTCAAACGAAGCACCGTTAGGATCGGCCGCAAACGAAATAACAACCTGTTCCTTTCCGCCTCCGGTCTCGGCCGCTTTTTTTTCCTGCTGACCACCCGCAAAGGCGAATCCGACAACTACTGTAACAGCTAGAAGTAAGAATAGTAGCTTTTTCATATGTTACCTCCAAAATATTTTTTTCAGGTACTACGTACCTGTTTTGCGCATTATCCTGCACGATTCACGGACGATCAATTCAGGTTCAACAATTTGCTGCATCCGCGTATCGACATTAATATCGTTGATCAATTCAACGAGCCGTTCGCACGCCAATAGAGCGTGCTTTTCTCTCGGCTGATGAATGGTTGTAAGATTCGGTTTAAAAAAGGTCCCCAGTTCGATATCATCGTATCCGACTACGGCGAAATCTTGCGGGACCGCTACATTGTGCTGCCGGAGTCCTTCGATAAAACCCAATGCGACCAGGTCGGCTTGAGCAAACACGCCATCGGTTTGTTTTATAAGATCGATATTATCCCGGGCCACCTTATAACCGAAATCAAAAGAGACGACACCTTTGAATATATTCCTTTCATCCAAGGGGACGTCGTTGTCTTTCAGTGCGGCCACATAGCCGTTTGTTCTGTCTTCATATTCAATAAAGTCATGTTCATCGGTAAGGCAGAGTATTTTTCGACATCCCGCCTTGATCAGGTGCTTTGTCGCCTTGTACCCGCCCTGATAGTGGTCGGTGTAGAGATAATCTATGTTCTCGGTATGCCGATAACGCTGTTTAAAATGGAGTACAACAAACGGTATGTTTGAATCGATAAGAAATTGCCAGTCGGTTTCTTCGATCTCCGGAATTACTATGAGAAGGCCGTCAACCTTTTTGCTTCGGATGAGCCGCTGAATATTACTGCTGCCCGTATAGTTGTTTTTAGGAAAATTGATGATGCTGTCACACGAGTTTTTTTCCAAACTATGCCGAAGGCTGATTAACAGCAATCCTAAATATTGCAAGTTTCTATATTCCTCATACAGTTCCGGGAAAATAATACCTATGGTTCCCGTTTTCCTGGTGCTCAAACTCTGCGCGCTTGCGTTCAACTCGAAATTATACTCCCGCGCGAGCTTCCTGATTCGTGCTTTCGTTTCTTCCGATATGAGCGGACTGTCGTTCAGGCTTCTCGATACGGTGGAATGACTCACTCCTGCGATACGAGCCAAATCCTTTATCGTCATGCCTTCCTCACCTCCCGGAACTGCATATATCAAACATATACATTTTTTATGCACACGGTTGCATAATTAAATGTTAATTGATTGAAATAGAGATGTCAAGAAAAAAAATGAAATTTTTGTCTGCGCCTCACAGGTCCCGGAGAAAAGCAAGGATTGAAGAAGCCGTTATTCTCTGTTGTTCTTCTCGTGATATTTCCGCTTCATGATCGCCTTCCTGTGGTCCATAATAACCAAACTGGCTGTGATTGGCGCCGTGAATGAGTTCGAAACGATGGTCTTCGGGAAGCTGCGCTCTTCTTGCTTCAACATCCTCCAAATCGGCCAATCCGTCTCTTTCTCCCGCAACCACCAAAACCGGTAATTCTTCGTCGGACAAATCAACCGCTTTACCGGGATAGGAGCCGATCAAAAGAAGACCCTCAACCTGTTCCGGATTCCCGGCCGCGTATTCCGCAGCCATCGTACCGCCCAAACTATGCCCCGCCATGACCCATTGCATCGACTCTTCAAAACTCTTAATGACGTCGTTCGCCTTGTCCCGATCGAAAATCGCCAAGCGGAACGGCATCTTTGCTATTATGCAAGGATACTTCGCCTCTGCAAGAGTAAGCAGGAGCGGGACATACGCTTTCGGATCGACCCTCCCGCCCGGGTAAAAAATGATTCCCGTTGTATGGAAATCGGGAGTCTGCGGCTCCAAAAAGATAATATCTTTCGATTCCCTGATCGCTACTTTCTCAGTCCCTCCCGATTCCACCAGCGATTTTGGGAATTCTCCCGCCCTCTTATAGGTATTAATCCATACGATAAAATAGAAAAGGGGCCCGATAAAAACAATGATGATAATGCCTAATAAAACTCGAGGTAAGACGTCTTTCATAATCGATAATTATACCATAAAAGAAGAACTTTTTGTTCTACACAGGCCATCTGCAGTACTGTTAGAGCATGTAGAAATAGAAGATGTCAACCATAGGCTTTTCAGTATAACTCTCTATGTCACTAATCGCTCCACAATCCAGTTTTCAATCATTATTCCCGGCACCCTTTCGAATTCCTGTACATTATTTGTAACTATACAAAGGTCTCTTGAAATACATTGAGCTGCTATTTGTAAATCGTATGGACCTATTGGTGTTCCTTTTTTATTCAGATGAACCCTAAGAACCCCAAAATTCTCACAATCCTTTTCAGAAAAAGGAATTATTTCAAAAGGAGTAAGAAACTCCAATAATGTATCTCTATTTTTCTTTGGATATAAGCTTTTAGCAATTCCATACTCCAGTTCCGCGACAGTAACTGCTGATATGGCAATAGTAAAAGTGTCGTTTTCTGAAACTTTTTTTATTAACTTAGGATACTTCTTTTTTATTAAGTAAATGCATATGTTAGTATCAAGCAGATACATTATAAAGAATGCCTTTCCTGCTGTTCCGGTTGTTCTCTTCCATTTTTAAAAACATCATCAGAAAAC
>CAZJBZ010000175.1:0-8889 GCA_964543975.1 uncultured Spirochaetales bacterium | reverse complement strand
AAAACGTGATTTCATAACTTTCGGAAAAAGAGTGCCCCGCGGATAAATCATCAAATGTATTCTTTGAATACTCTACATGAAGAGAATCGAGCCTTTTTTCAATATAGGCGAAGGAAACTTTTTCCGCTTGCGATCCCTCACGTCTCGGGAATTGGCGGGAAAAAAAATCAATATCCTGTTGAAAAGAGTAAAGCTCTTGGCAGTAAACCGGTTGAATAAAACGGGCACAAAGTGATACAAAAAAAAGAAGTGATAAGGTAAAGACCTTTTTGAGTGTTCGAATGCCCATAAGTATTACCTTACGAAAAAATGTTCGGTTCTTCAATATTTGTAAATGAAGAAAGGAAAAAACGTTGTGCGCCAAAAAAGGGGCCCTCGAATAATTGTCCTTTTCATTGTATAACGAGCATCTTTCAAAATGCGGGTATCAGGTAATTGCAAAAATTTCAATTTCTTACTATGCAAACAATTACTTTTTTGTTACTTTTAAAATGGTGACTTTTGTAATTATCTCTAATGAAATAAAATTAATGAACCGAGAGGAAACCGATATGGAATTGTTACCGGAAATACAAAGCAGGCAGAGTATAAAAAGTTTTTCAACCAGACCAATCGAAGAAATGAAACTGAATCGCATTATTGAGGCGGCAAGAATCGCCCCTTCGGCGAAGAACAGACAGCCGTGGCGATTTATTATTATCAATGATGAGGATTTACGAAAGAAAATACAGAACGCTTCTTTTGGTCAAGATTACGTAGGACAAGCTCCTATCATCATCGCCGCCGCATCCACAAACATCGATTACCGTATGCCTAACGGTCAACTTTCATATCCAATCGATATCGCGATAGCGGTTTCCTTTATGATGATCCAGGCGGAACACGAGGAGTTGGGATCCAGCGTTGTTACAACCTTCGATGAAAGAGAGGTAAAAGAACTTCTTACCATCCCGTATTCGATGAAAGTGGTAATGCTGCTGCTTCTCGGTTATCCGGAATCACGTCCTCTAAAAGTGTTGCGAAAACCGATAGAACAAATATCATCGTATAATCATTGGTAAGAGGGCTTTTCTCGATAGGTATAGATCAACTCTCTTGTTCGTTCAAACCGGTCAAATCCTAATTCAATAATCTTTGCCAGCAATTCCGAATATGATACCCCGTCGGCTTCACACATCCTGGAAAACATACTAATGTTTGTAAAGCCGGGGATGGTGTTTATTTCATTCAACACTATGTTGTCGTTTTCCTTCATTATAAAAAAATCAATCCGGGCAAAACCGGTCGCTCCGACAGCAGAGTACGCGTTTCGGGCAATCCTCATTACTTCCGCCTGCTGATCTTGAGGAAGAGATGCAGGGATACACAATTTTGCTCCGTTTTCATCGACATATTTCGCGTTATAACTGTAAAAATCGTGTGACGGAACAACCTCGCCCGGCGGATAGGCAGTAACTTCATCGTTACCGACAACCGAACATTCAATTTCCCGGGCCGCGACAGCCGGTTCAATGATAACTCTGGTATCGAAGAGGAAAGCTTCCTTGATCGCCGGGAGAAACTGCTCGGCGCTGTGTACCCTGCTAACACCGACCGACGAACCGGAACAAACCGGTTTACAAAACAGCAAATCTCCAAACTTATCCGTTACTTTTCTATACAAAGCGTCTACCGCTTCTACGGAGTATGTTCCTCCGGCGAAAAGATTTACTTTTTTTTCTACGACGAAAGGGACTACCGGCAGACTATGCTGCAACCACACCCTCTTTGTAATTTCTTTATCCATTCCCAAAGCCGAAGCCAAAGTACCGGCTCCGGCATAGGGAACATCCGCTAATTCCAAACAGCCTTGAATTGTTCCGTCTTCACCAAACGTTCCATGAAGAACAGGAAACACAAAATCAACATTGAGAGGCTCTCCGCCTCTATAGAGTCCTTTGCCCGGGACTATCGAAACAATGTTCCCTCCCTCTCTCTCTAACGAAAGCATTTCGTCGTTTACAACTTCCGCTTTCCTTTTCTTTGCTTGAAGGTACCATATACCGTCCTTATCGATTCCGATACAAACCGGCGCAAACCGTTTTTCATCCAGGTGCGAAAGGACGGAAGCGGCTGAGCGACAAGATACTTCATGCTCTCCCGACTTCCCTCCGTAAAGAATTGCTATCGTTTTTTTTACCATTTTGACACGATCACTCCGTCACACTAAGAAATATGGTAAGGATTGTACTGCACAACTATGAATATTTTCAACCTCGATTCTGTTCCGTAATCGCTTTACTTTTCTGTATATCATCATTATTATATATAGTAAAATTAAAACAGATGTGAAAGGGAGGAGCTTTATGACCGAACATTTGACAAAAGAAGCCTTTTTAGAAAAGGTATTTAATTACGAAGAAAACTCAGAATGGAAATATGAAGGGAACATTCCTTCAATAATCGACTTTTATGCCGATTGGTGCCGGCCATGCAAGATGATTGCTCCTATCTTGGAAGAAATCTCAGAAGAATATGATGGGAAAATCAATATCTACAAGATAAATACCGAAACTGAACCCGAATTAGCGGGCGCGTTCGGTATTCAAAGTATTCCTTCACTTCTCTTTGTTCCAATGGAGGGCAAACCGCAAATGGCCGCGGGTGCGTTGCCGAAGGACACCTTGGTTGAAGCGATGAAAGACGTTCTGAATGTTGAATAGATGATGATTTTTTTATAAGCTTTTATTATATTAGAGCAAAACTAAGAGTAGTAAAGGTGAAATATGGTAAAAGCCGGTTCTTTGGAAAAGGGGATGTGCATTCTCTACAAGCAGGACCCCTTTTTAATCGCTGAGAGGGAGTTCGTAAATCCAGGTAAGGGTTCTGCTTTCGTAAGGCTCAAATTGAAAAATCTTCAAACCGGACAAGTATTAAAACCGGTCTTAAAATCTCAAGAAAGTGTTGAAGAGATAGAGGTAATAGACCGCGAGAGTCAATACTTATACGCCGACGGGGAATCGTATCACTTCATGGATACCGAGACCTACGAACAGTATTCTGTCCCGAAAGAAGGTTTTGAAGAGAAAGAGCTCCTTATGAAAGAGGGTGAGACGTTTCAAATTGTCTTTTGGGAAAACCTTCCGATTGATATCGAACTCCCCTATAAAGTTGTTTATAAGGTAGTAGAGGCCCAGGAGGGGGTAAAGGGGGATACCGTCACCGGTGCGACAAAAACGGTAAAAGTTGAAACAGGGTTGGAAGTAAAAGTGCCTCTTTTTATCAAAGAAGGAGAAAACATACTTGTTAATACTGAGACAAGGGAGTATGTTGAGAGAGTCAATCAATAGATGAATAAACATGCCGGGGTATTGGCTTTCCTGACAATTTGCATTATATTTAAAAAAAATATGACAAAAAGGAATGTAGTATGAGAATCACCACAAAAGGTCGTTATGCATTGAGGGCGGTGATAACTCTCGCAAAATCATCGCAAACCAAGCCTGTATCGATTAGGGAGTTGGCCCAATCCGAAGAAATTTCACCGGAGTTTTTAGAACAGATTTTTTTTAAACTGAAGAAAACCGGTATGATAACCTCAACGAGAGGTCCCGGTGGTGGGTTTAAGCTGAATAGAGACCCGTCCGAGATTACTCTCAACGATATTCTTGAGGCAGCGGGAGAGAGTACCGTGTTTACCCCCTGTATTCCGCTCAACGGAAATCCCGACAAACCGTGCAAAAGGGTCTCCTATTGCACCGCTCACAAGGTTTGGAAGGAAGCCGTCGACCACATCAAGGACTATTTTGCAAATGTCACCTTGGAGCACATCATCAACGAAGACGTTGATAAGTCTAAAATTCAAGAGTTGGCGAAGTAACGGACCCCTTTTTTTTTAAAAGAAGCTCACCTCACTTCATATGGATATCCATTTGAGGGAATGGTATTTCAACCATATTTTCTTTAAACCGGCGCCAAATTTCTAAGTTTGCCCATGACAGAGCGTCATACTTATCATCCACCTCATTCACCCACGTCCTCACAGAGAGAGTAATTCCCGAATCATCAAAGGATTCTACCCGGACAAACGGTTTCTCTCCGGTTATGGCGTAAGGATTTTGCTTTCCGATATCATCGAGAACGGCAAGTGCCGTGTCTAAATCGGTACCATAGGAGACTTGGACCGTATTGACGATGATGATTCGTCGATCGTCGTAAGAAAAATTATACACCTTCTCATTTACAATCTGGGAATTAGGGACGATAATCGATTCGTTGGTAAGCGTATTGATGACTGTCGATATCAGTCTGATCCGGACAACGGTGCCTTCACTGCCATGGACGTTTATCCGATCACCCTCTTTAATCGGTCTGGAGAAAATGATTACGACGCCCGAGAAAAAATTTGAAACAACGTTTTGTAGTCCGAAACCTAAACCGATTCCTAATGCCCCGAAGATAACCGCAAGTGAAGAGATATCCAGACCAATAATTGACAATCCGATCATAAGAAGAACAACAAGGCTGCCGTAGCGTACAATGTTCGATAAAGAAAACTTTTTCGCCTCATCCAGCGTTAAATGGACCAGCACCGACTTATCGAATACGGTCCTAATCATCTTAGCCGCCCATGAAGCCAGATTGACGATGGGAATTGCCAGGATTATTGTAATAAATGAAATCCTCGTTGACCCTGATTCGAAAAACGGTCTGCTTAAAAATTGGTAAAAAAGTTTGATATAAGAAAAAATCTCAGCACCGAAGAGACGGCCTAAGAGCATGAACAAAAATACGATGAACAGCAGCAGGAGAATTCGTCTAATCCAAAGGAGGGTCTTCTTTCCCGCCTCTTCCTGCAGCTTTGAACGTCCGACTACTTTTCGCAAACCCGCTAACAAGAGCCGGGAGAGGACGGTATAAACGATAACCGGCAGCAATAGTTCAAAGAATAGCTCCGCGTAGTGAAAAGGAAGCTGTACTTTTCCCAGGGTAACCGGAGAGAGTAAGAAATCCTTAATTATGTGAAAAACCGCAATCACCTAGAAAGCCCCTTTCTTCACGTACAACCGACAAGAACATTTATAGCGTATCACGGCTTTCGTAGGCAAGCCACAACACTTCATACGGTTTGACGGGGAAAGCCGCTCCTTTGCTCATACGAAAATCTCTGCCGGTAAGGAGATCGCGACAGGTTTCCGGCGGAGGGACGGAGGTTCCTGTGAGGGTGCTTTGCGCGTCGAATTGTGTTTCCTTTCCGCTCGCGTTTATTATACAGAGAATGTTATCGGTTCCCTCCAAAGAGGTCCGAAGCAGCACAAAGAGGTTTTTGCCGGCATTCAAAACAGTTTGGTTTCCTGTCGGATGGAACGCTTTTCTTTTCCCCCTCACGGTAAGCAACCGCTTAAAACCGTTATAAATAAGATTTCTCAGTGTCCCCTCCAATTCCAATTCTTCCACAACCGACTGATAATCGAGTTTCTCCCGATTTATCGACCTGTTCATTCCGGTCTTTTGTACTCCTTCATCATAGTTGCCTGAACCGAGAAGACTATGTACGTAAATACCGGGGACACCGACCATTGAGAGCATAATGGCTTGTGAAGCAAGGAATTTAGCCGCTCGAAGTTGCGGGCCCAGCTCTTTTTCCGCTACGGCATCTCTATAATTGACATTCAGTTCGTAGGGAATATCACCTTTTGGGGTCGATTTGTATGAAACCAGACCGCCCCGCTGCTTTACCCGCGTGATCATTGCGTCAATTTCTTCTTCAGTTAATATGCCATGGGCGGGAAGCAGGCCGATTCCGTCATGGGACGCGCAGAAATTGAAAAAGGTAACATTCTTATCCGGAACGGTAAGGGAGGAAGCCCACTCCCGAAGATGTGTTATATCCTCCCTCTGAAACGCATCCACAATGAGCGGAGGCAGGGAAAATTGGTAAACCATGTGGGCTTCATCGGTCCCGTCACCGAAGTAGGAGACATTTTCCTCATGAGGAACGTTCGTCTCGGTTAAAAGCACCACGCGCGGAGCATACTCGTCCAGCAGGGCCCGAAAGAGCTTGACAACCGCGTGTGTCTTTTCATGATGGATACTGGGATGACCGATCTCTTTCCACAGATAGGCTATGGCGTCAAGCCGGACCATTTCCGCCCCCTGTTCGATATAAAAGAGAAGAATATCGATCATTTCCAACAATACCGCCGGTTCGGCGAAATTCAGATCAACCTGGTCGGCGCTGAATGTAGTCCACACATGCTCTTCGCCCCGAGTGGTTTCAAATTTCGTCAAAAGAGGCAACGCACGGGGACGTGCGATCATGGAAAGATCGGTATCCGGATCAACATTAATAAAAAAACGACGGAATTTTTCATCATCTTGACGATATTTTTGAAACCATCCGCTTTCCGCCGAACAGTGGTTAAGGACCAAGTCGGCGGCCAGCCTATACGCGGACGCGATTTTTCCGACATGGTCCCAGGTACCGAAATCAGGATTGACCTCCCGGTAATCGATGATGGAAAACCCGTCATCGGAAGAATAGGGGAAAAAAGGAAGTATATGAACGCCCTTGAGGACCCCCTGTAAAAACCGGTCGGCAAATGTTTTTAACGTTTTTAGCGGCGGTTCGCTTTCTCCGCGGAATTGGTCACCATAGGTGATTAAAAACGCGTCTTTTTCATCCAAAGGGAGCGTGCCGGCTGAAGGCCCTCCCGTCCGTACACGATCGTTCCGCGGAAGAAGGCGATCGACTCGACCATCCAATAAAGATTGGAGCCGAGAAAAGGTTTCCCCCCCCTTCCGCTCTCCGTATAAAAACACCACAAGTTGACGTATTCTTTCGTTCATACAAGGCTCCCTTCATTTCTCTCAATTCTCTCAATTCTCTCAATTCTTTCAATTCTTTCAATGGCGTCGAACGTAACTGCATTCGACGGGCCACTTCCTACGATACATAGGCACCAAATCTAACTCTACTACTTTTCAGTGAAAATGCAACCTTTATTTTGAGCAGGAAATCATAATGTGAACTAAATTGACGGTCGATAGAGGTAATTATATCAACATGCTCAATTGAATTTTTTGCATGTGCCTTATATCCTTATTTCGTGCGAGGCTTATATACCACATGAAAATAACGATTTTTCATTACCATTTGAAACAGGGGGGGGTAACCCATGTCATTGAACAGTCGGTAAAAGCCCTGATGGAACATGCCCCGGAAATCGATTCTGTAGAACTTGTCTCCGGGAATGATGAAAACGCCGAGAAAGTGGTTGAAGCAATAAAAACGTATCTCCCGGACCGAAAACGGGATATCTCTTTCGTACATATCCCCGAGATCGGGTATTTAGAATCTACTCCTCACACAACGACGGAAAAAATCCGTTCTCTCCTTGTAAAACGGTTCAGCGGGTCATTGTGGTGGGTCCACAACTACCATTTAGGAAAAAATCCGCTCTTTACCGAAGCGATCGTCCGGACGGCACAGACGGACCCGGAACAATCTATTGTGCTTCATATTCACGATTTTCCGGAATGTTATCGGTTTGAAAATCTCTTCCGTCTCTATACTATGATACAGACACCCCTCTACGTCGACGCTCCGAATGTCGCTTATGTAACCATCAATAGCCGGGATTATTCTATCATGCGTAACGCCGGTTTTAAGGAATCCCCCCTTCATCTTTTACACAAACCTTTGGAACGATCACAGCATAATACAGACAAGCCGGATACGGCTTGCGATGCGCGTGCGGACAATCCGGAGGAGGCGCTCAATCGAACACATCACGCTCTTTCACGTTCTCCCTTTGCCTATGAAAATGGAGCACCGATACTACTCTATCCTGTACGGACCATCAGACGTAAAAACGTATTAGAAGCAGTGCTTATCGCCACATGCAGCGAAGCACCACTCAATCTTTTTGTCACACTTCCCGGCGTCTCCATCCAAGAAAAACCGTATTCCGATTTGGTGGAATCCTGTTTCAAGGAACAATTGGTCAAGGGGGCATGGGGCATCGGAGAAAAGAGGAACCGATGGAACATCGATTATAGTGACGCGGTGACCGTTTCTAATGCCGTGCTCTCGTCCTCGGTCCAAGAAGGATTCGGGTATCTCTTTATTAATGCAGTCATGTGGGAAAAACCTCTTTTTGCCAGATATCTTTCTATTCTTAACGGTTTAAACGGTACTACCGGGTCCGCCGGCTGCAGCGACCGTACCGGCCGGACCGTTTTTCACAGCTGCTCAAGCTATTTCTATAACGCTTTTTCTGTTCCCTTGAAAGAAGAGCAGCGGGCCGCACTTAAAACTGAATATAACGTCTACGTGCAGGAAATTGAAAAACAGCTACCGAGAAGCGATATTTCCTTGCTTCGAGAACAGATCGACCGGGCATTGAAGGAAAAGAACATCGATTTTTCTCTTCTCTCCCCTTCCCTTCAATACAGGATCATCAAGGAGGCACAAGATAACGTGTTTAAGAATGAGATACGGATGCTGAATAAGGAAAGCTACAGGAAATTAAACGCGTTTGTTCTACAGGATGAATCATCCCGGCCGGATGTTCCCTCGACAAAGGGAGGTCCTCCGGTTACCCTTGATTCACTCTTTTCTTTCGAACAATTTACCTCCGCAAGTCGTTCAATCATCCGGTCTCTTTCGACGTACGGTACTGATCGTACGGCCCCCGGACACGATTCACAAGGTGATTGTGCCGAAATTCAATCGGCTATCCGCGGTCAGTTTCTAAAAAAAGAATCGATTAGGCTCCTCTATCGAAAACTTCCCGGCTGATAAGACAGTAGTACACAACGCGGAAAAGCAAGACCCCATTCCCATATAAGAACATCTTGTCCGCAGCAATTCCAAATGTGAGCTGTGGGGATTCGAAATGTGAACGA
>CAZJBZ010000174.1:0-8911 GCA_964543975.1 uncultured Spirochaetales bacterium | reverse complement strand
CCCATTACGTATGACACCGTTCGAGATCAATATATCGTATACCTGATGTCCCATCTTCCACGTATTGCCGCTCATCGAAGGCCATATATCACTGACGTTATCGTAGAACGTTTTCCATCGTAGCGGAGTCTGTTCCTGGGTAGCTGTGAGAACGGAGCTGCCGCGGGCTTTTCTCCACGCGTCCGCCCAAAAATCGGAACTTTCTATTTTCGTTTCATTATACTCCATATATTACTGCCCCTCTGTATGATAATACTGTATCGTAGGAATTGCAGCACCACAAAAACACTGCATCTGCCGACACTCTATGAAAAGTCGAGCAGCACCTTACATGATTTTTCTCCGTCCTTTGCCGTGTCGAATGCCTGTTTATAATCGGCGACAGGAAGGGTGTGGGTGATAAGAGGTTTTGTTGCTACGGCCCCTGATTCGAGAAGTTCTATCGCCTTCGGAAAGTCTCCTTTTGCGTATATGCGAACTCCTTGAATTGTCTGTTCCGCGTAAGAGAGCTTTTGAAAAAAAATTTCGGCCGGTTTTTTATGGATCGCGACCATGATGAGACGGGCCCGTATCCCTCCCATCGGGATGAGTTGGGATGCTGCCCGGGGGGAACCGGAAGCCTCGAACACGACGTCGGCTCCTTTCCCGTCTGTTATCTCCATGATCCGGTCGACCGGGTCCTCACGACGGACATCGATTACGGTAAAACCGAGAGATTCGGCCAAACGGAGTTTTTTCCGGGCGATTTCGCACACTACGATCTTCTTCCCGTTTCGTCGGGACTTCGCATGAGAGCGGGCAACTTGGGCGACAAGAAGTCCGATCGGTCCGCCGCCCATAATGACGACGGTATCATCGGATTGTATTTGGGCAAATGAACAGGCGTGTACCGCCACGGCTAACGGTTCTAGTAAAGCCGCCTCTTCAAACGGTGTCTGTTCCTTTAGAGGGAAGACATTCTCCGGGGGAACGCCTATCAATTCCGTAAAGCCGCCGTCGGTTTCCACTCCCATTAACTGAAGGTTTTCACAAACATGGTCGTGCCCTGTCAAACACTGCCTGCACCTCCCGCAGGCGAGAAGCGGTTTCACCACCACCTTTTGCCCCTGCCGTAATCTGCTGCCGCACTGTTCGGGCACTGTTTCAACCGTGCCCGCAAACTCATGCCCTAAGATCAGGGGAGGTTTTGCACGGGGGTGTTTGCCGGAGACGATCGTAATGTCCGAACCGCAGATACTTCCGGTATGAACGCGGACCAAAACGTTCCCTTTCTCTGCTTGAGGGGCAGGGACTTCTTGAAGTGAAACGACATCCTTATTCTGCCATACTACCGCTTTCATTCTGTTACCTCATCGTTTATCTTTTCTCTAGTTGGGCAATGACGGTTTGTGTAATCGCCTCCGCCGAAAGGCCGCAGTGGTCGATCAGTTCTTCGTAGGTTCCTGAATGGATAAAACGCGGTTCTTGCTCCGGACCTAACGTGTTGATAAAGAGAAACCGTTTCGGATCTATCGCTTTTTCATTTTTAAAAACCAATTTACGGAATGCGGAGAAGAGAAACCCGTTGTTTTGTTCGGCAAACACGACGGTTTTTTTCGAATCACAGGAGGCGAGCAAGGTCTCTTCATCCACAGAGGGCATGTCGATGACTTCCGTTTTTATTCCTTGTTGCTCGAGCAAATCTGAGGCTTTGAGTATCTCGTGGACACCCCGACCACTGCTGAAGAGGACGACATCGGCCCGCGGATTGGATGTGAGTTTATAGCTTGTACCATACTCGAATTTCGGTTTCGACTTATAGAGGAGCGGTGATGCCCCCCGCATGACCCGAAGATAGACAAGCCCTCTGTTGCCTTCCATGATCCATTCGATAACGGCAAGAAGCTGATGCGGGCACGAGACATCGATTATTTTAAGATGGGCGATTTCTCCGTATACCAGGATATCGTCGTTGCCCATATGGGTCGCACCGTTGGTCTTGGTTTCGAAATTGGGAGCTGTTGCAAGAAACGTGAGATCGAGACCGTGGCCTTCCGAGAGCCATCCCTGAGGGTCCGCAGCGGCTTCCATACGCTCCTGGTAACCGATGGCGATCCTGCGAAACACGTTCCAATTAAAAAAAGGGCAGAAGGTACTCACCCAGGCGTTGTATCCTAAGGCGGCGAACGCTTCTCCCATACACATCATGTTTGCTTCAGCAACACCCACATTAAACGAACGATTTTTATCGACCGCGGAAACGCCTTTTTCCAAACCGCTCGTGGAAGCCAAATCGGCATCGAAGGTAACGACACGACGGTCGCGTGCGAACTGCTGCATGGCGGAAGCCACTACCTGGTCCGATGTGTACTCCTTTGCGGGGTCGAGAGAGGGCAGGGAGTTCGGTACGATCTTTTTGTTACGTTTTGGGGCGGAACGACACTTCTTTATCGGGACTCTGACGGTAAGGGCTATTGTCACCGCTTCATCGATAGTGTAATTCATCCTGGATACCGTTTGACGTATCTCTTCCGGAATACCTGTATCGTGAAAAAGGGGATTGTTCAGTATCGAGGCAAACTCTTCACATCTGATTTCCCGCACTCTTTCGTTCTGCTCGATTTCCCAGGCGACCTCCTCGTCGGTCATGGTAGTCTTGTGCTTTACCGTGCCTTCCGCGAAACCTCCGTACCCCTTTGTCGTTTTCGAGATGATTACCGTCGGTTTTCCTTTTCTTTCACCGTATTTAAAAAGTCGAAGCGCGTGGAACAACGAACTGCAGGAGGTGCCGTCAGCTTCCACCGCGTTCCATCCGAAAGAACGAAACTGTTCCGACACATTTTCCGAGGGGAGGAGGAGCCGTTTGGTGTTGTCGAGCTGTCCGAAATTGTTGTCCACAATAACGCAGAAGTTGTCGACACGGCGGGCACCGGCATGCATTACCGCTTCCCATGTCGTGCCTTCCTGCATCTCTCCGTCACCCGTCATACAGAATACATCGAATGTTCTGTCGATCCGACCGGCCATTGCAAAGCCGCCGGCAACGCAGATCCCCTGGCCCAATGGTCCTGTTGAAGTGTGGATGCCGGGGAGTATGGGCCCGGGATGACCGTTGAGAATGCTTTCGTATGAACGGGAGTTTTTTAGGATTGCCGGTTCGAAATAGCCGAAGTCGGCATAAATCGAGGCGAGAGGAGCAACGGCATGACCTTTGCTTAAGACGAAAAGGTCTTGCCCTAACCGGGTGGGATTTTCAACATCAATGTGTATTATGCCGCCGTAGTAGAGTGCTACCAGCGGAATAATAGCTGAGAGTGCGCCTCCGCTGTGAATGCCGTTATCTACAGCTTCCCGTGCCTGTTCCAGCGTCACAATTCTGATGTCGATCGTTTTAATTTCGAGCAGTTTCACGATCGCATTCAATATGGCCTTTTCTGCGTTCATTGTTTGCACCTTCGAAATTGCACTATTTGATAATACCCATTATCCCATGCCGAAATCCTGCTGTCAAATTGGCCTCTTCTCACTCTTTTCTCACTCGGTAAGTACATCGAGTTGATCGAATATTTTTTCCACCTTTCGGCGGGAAATTACAAAATCAACCGCACCGTTTCTATCGAGGGCATAGAAATCTTTGTTGTACGGAATAAACCCGATGCGAAAGGTGCTCCCTGTGGAGTTACCCCCGGCAGTTCCCGTGCGACTGTTTAATTCGTATATGATTTCCGCTTCGGGACGGTCGGCAACCTCTTCTCCCGCTGCCACTGCCGGTGTATTCTCCGGCACCTCGGCATCGAATTGCATCTCCACCAACGATCGGTAAAACTGTTTGTAGGTCGATGCGTCGATTCGTTTTCCGTTTACAGTGAACCGTAATTCACCGCCATCGCGTTTGTGTTCGATAACGGTCTCACGAGGCAGAGAAGGTGTGCGGATACGGACTGCATCAACACCCTCTATGTATGGAATAAAAATGCTCGTATCTACGAGATCGAACGGATCAACATCGAAAAACCATATATCCTCTTTTCGAATGGTGAAGACGGAGACCGGCTTCCGATCTGTTCGGGTTCCCTCAATCCGGCGCCTATCCTCATCCTCTACGATCGATTTGTCGGGGACACGGCAATGGAGCCGGCTGTCATCCGCTTCCCTTCCGAAAAAAAGATGAAACGTGGTATCGTCATCCTGTAGAGTAAGCTCTCCTTTGGGAGGATCGAGTCCGTACGATTGTAGCGACTCGGGATTGTCTTCCACAAACTGTTCTATTTTCATGGAGGGTTGATACCGCCCGAGCACTTTATGGAAGGTTTGTGTATCGATGGCAATAGGTGATTGGTAGGGGGCGGAAAGGTAGTAACGGGGGGAGCGAGAAGGATACTTTTCCGCAACCGGTTCCGTCACTATCTGTATTTCAAGGGTCACTGTTCCGTTTTCAATTAGACGGACCAAACGCAGGTCTTGTTTATTGATTCTTTGTAAGTTCCTGTTTCTAAGATCGTCTAATGAGTAAGAGAGGTGGATGCCGTGATTTGCCCATACGGTATAAACAATGGGATTGTCGTCAACCGTGAGATAGTACATGTTCCCGGACGAGAGCTGATTACCCAGCTTCAGCGTGACCAGCAATCCGTCCTCACCGTACGCTTTTCCAATAACATGGGGCGGGTCCAGTCCGAACTGCTGTAAATCGGGCATACCCTCGGCGACCGACATTTCCGCGTACAGGCGGCCGAAGGTGTAGAGCAGATCTTCTATTGTGTCGGGGTCGAGTGCGTCATGTTTGAGCCATCCGCTATTGTCAACAGTATCATTTTGCGCGCCACTGCTTTTAGCCTGCCAGAAACCTTCCGAACGGGTGAGGAGTAACCTGCCGGCGTTTGCTCGGTCCAACTCGATCCGAGTAATGGAATCCAGGTCGATGCGGCTCAGGAGGGGTTTTTCTTCTTGAGCGTTTTCGCTTTCCGTTTGAGTGGCGCCTTCGGTTGTGGTTCGCGTACCACTTTCGGAAAAGACGGCGTTTTTCCGGGATAACTTCGGCAGAAAGAACGCCGCAATAAGGGCGACTCCTAAGGCTGCTCCGAGCAGGAGGATTACACGTTTACGCTTCATCATAGATTACGTCTTCGAATCCATACAATCAGTCCGGCGACAAGGACACACAGCGGGACCACCAAAACCGAAAAACCTGCATAAAGAAAGAAGTGCTGCTGATTAAGTCTGAGCGGATAATCGATCAGCGGTTTGGCGCGAAGGGAGATTGAGGCCTCTTGTCCGTATAACCAGCTTGTCGCGTTGTAAAAAAAATCCGCGTTTCCGGGCCCTTTTAGTGGAATACCGATACCCTCTTCCGGATAGAGAAAAAACGAGGAGGCGGTAATTACCACCCGCATATCCTCGTCGCTGCCATCTTCCCGGTCAACAACAGCCACTGCCACCTGAAACGGTCCGCTTCTGTCCGCGGGGGACGGCTCCATCGAAGGATCTTCCAAATCGGTTTTTCCCCAGGCGCTCTCTGAAGATTCCAAAAGGGGATTGATATGGAGGTCCCGACTTCTTGTTTCCAGAATGGTGACGGCCTGGGAGCGGGGAAAGAGTACTGCAAGTTCATCGGTAATGAGGTCGGCGGTGATCGTGTGCACTTTTATTTTAGGCACCAATCCGATCGGCAGCTGCGGCAGATAGTAGTTGGGGTCCCGTTCCACCACTAAAAGCTGTTCGAGTTCCACGCCGCAGCTGTTGAACAGAGAATGGAAGTTCTCCAGCCGGTCCCTTCCTCCTGCAACATCCATCATGAAGAACGCTTTGCCTCTCCGCTCGAACAGAAAGGTCCTGATCGCATCCTCTTCTGAAGGAGAGAGGTCGGTTTTCGGACCGATGATCATGATCAGATCGGCATCTTCAGGAACGCCACCGTCTGTCGCTATATTCAGATCTTTGATGATATAATTTTCCGATTTCAGCTGTTCTACCATCTCAAAGGGAACAGATTCTTCCCGGTGGCCCCGAAGGACGTAAATAGTCGGGGCTTTGTGTCCGCTTAAGAGGAGGAGCGCTCCGGTCAGCGTCTGCTCGGCGCGCAGCGATTGCGCCCGGCGCATGGCTGTCGGATCTTCCGCCGACGGGGCCGTGTAATTAAATAAATCGTATTGACTGATAACGCGGTACTTTTTCCCCATTTCGATGATGATGCTGTTCTCTCCGGGCGGTTCGTCTTCGCCCTGGTATCGGGTAACGAAACCGGGATTCCGAAAGGGGTCTATATAGTTCACATCTAACCGATCGGAGGCTGCATCGTACTTCTGCAGAATTTCGTGGACGAATAGCGGCTCCTTACCGGCCTCGAAAAGCCCGTAGATCGTCACATCCGTATTAAGATTGTTCAATACCTGTTTTGTTTGATCGGAGAGGGAAAATAGTTTTTCTTTTGTAAGGTCCGCCGTTGCGGGGATTTGTTCCATCACGATGTTGACCGTAATTAGCAGCGCAATAACTAAGGCGGTCACCAGCGTTGCGTATCCGCCGTATCGAAATTGCACTTCTTTTTTATTCATTATGGCCACGGAAAGACGCCTCCCCTAACAGTTTCATGTTTACTTCCATCTTCTCCCGTCGAGGACACGAATGGTGAGGAAGAGAAACACGAAGGCAAAACTGATATAATAGATAATCGAGCTCAGTTTGAGTAAGCCCAGAGAGAACTCCCGGTAGCGGTCCAAGAGAGAAAACCATCGAAGTATTTTGAGTATCAACCCGTCGTAGGAGACGGGGGTTACAACGTAGGTTAGGACCACAAACACGATCCCTGCGCCCGAGACGACAAAGGTCAGGAAGATATTTCGAACGGTGAAAAAGATGAACAAACCGACCCCCGCTACAAGCATGAGCGCGAAGATGAAACCGGACACTCTGTCCGCCGGCAGCCCTTTGTGCAGAAACTCGATAATCCACATGATCAGCAGCAGTCCGAAAGTGGCCACCGCGGCGATGACCTGGTTGTCGGTCAATGACGAGACGAAGAGACCGACGGCAATAAAGCAGCAGCCTAAGAAAAAGAACCCGATATACCCGCCCGCTATGCGGGCCCCGGCTACCGTGCCCGCCATACTCAGCTGGAGCGGGAAAAGGAACGTAATTATCAATGTTACAAGAAAGATGGTTACCGCGGCCGCGAACTTACCCACCACGATGCCGGTGACGGTTACCGGACTGGTTAGAATAAGCTGGTCGGTTTTTTTGTTCTTTTCTTCGGAAAGCAAACGCATCGTAAGGATGGGGACCGTTATCAGAAAAATGAAGGTGATGTTGCCGAGAACGGTAGTATAGGAAGCGCTCTGTGCCAAGAGGTTATCGGTGATGAAAAAAATAGCAGTTATGAGGAGGAAAAACCCCATAAAGATGAATCCGATAAGGCTGCGAAAGTACGAGGACAATTCTCTGCCGTATACGGCGAACATGGTTACGGTACCCCTTTTTCATCGGTCGTGAGTTGGATAAATATCTCCTCCAGGCTTAACTCCATAGGACGCATCATCAAAACGGGAATATCGGCAGCACGAAGCGCTCGGTAGACGGGTTTTCTAATATCCAGGTCCTGTTCACCCTCGATAGAGAAATCAACAGTTTCCGGTTCAACCGTTCCCTGATAAGCAACACTCTTCAATCCGTCGATCGATTTGAGCGCGCCCCGCGTTTCCTGTTCGGTAGATTCGAGCCGGACAAAAAGACGATTGCTGCCTGAAAGCGAGGCGGTCAGGGCGGGTATCGTATTGCTTGCAACGATTCGGCCTTTGTTAATGATGATGACTCGTCCGCAGACCGCGGTCACCTCCGGGAGGATGTGGGAACTGAGAATGACCGTTTTTTCGCGCCCCAAATCTTTGATGAGGTTCCGTATCTCGATGATCTGTTTCGGGTCCAGACCGATTGTGGGTTCGTCCAGAATAAGGACGGGAGGATCACCGATCAGCGCTTGTGCAAGTCCGACCCGCTGTCGGTAACCTTTGGAAAGGTTCTTGATCAGTCTGTCCTGAACATCGACGATCCGAACAAGTTCGAGAATCTCTCTCCGTCTTTGTTTTTGCCGTTTCTCCACCTTTTTCAGTTTTTCCACGAAGCCGAGATATTCGTTTACCGTCATCTCCGAATAGAGAGGGGGGAGTTCGGGCAGGTAACCGATAAGGTGCTTCGCTTCCAGTGGATGTTCGAGGATATCGTAGCCGCCGATAGCGGCACTGCCTTCCGTTGACGAGATGTAACCGGTGAGAATATTCATTGTGGTGCTCTTCCCGGCCCCGTTTGGACCGAGAAAGCCGACGACTTCTCCCTGTCGGACCGAGAAACCGATGGAGTCCACTGCGACGTGTTGACCGTACCTTTTGGTCAGACCTTTCACTTCAATCATGTTCTGCACTCTCTGCAGGGTAAACGGAAAGTGAAACATTCGTCAAGCAAAATATGCCGCGAACAGTGTGAATCTGTTAGAAATGGTAGGCTTTCTGTTGACTTTTGATGATTTCTTGAGTAACGTTGATATACTCCGGAGGAAAATCCATGAAACAAGAAACGAGGGATAGAACAATTACCATTGCGGAACGGGTCCAAAAACTGCGTGAAGCTAAGATGCGCCATACGAAAGAAAAGCAGGAGCTTATCGGAAATATGGACTACGACGACTGGGCCCTGATCCCTCCCTCTCCTGAGAAGCGGGAAGTGGCCGAACTCATGGGACCGTCAGGTGAACCGATCACCGACATTCTCTTTAAGGAGTTCGAACCGGAAACCAACCATTCCTGCGGCGGCTTTTTCGGTCCCGCGATTGCGGGAAGAAACTACCGAAAATTATTGGAGTATCATCCCGTCTATATCGATAAATACGGTTCTCTCGCCGGCGGTTATATGGTCAATTTTTTCTCCACCCGACAACCCCACT
>CAZJBZ010000173.1:0-8984 GCA_964543975.1 uncultured Spirochaetales bacterium | reverse complement strand
CAGGTTGATGCTGGTCTCGTAAAAGCTCCCGATCGTACCGATGTCCTCCCAAAATCCAGGATACACATAGGCATTGACTCTCTTTTTACTCATAGCCAGCGGAATAATCTCGTGACCGAAATCGGTCATTTCGTTATCAAGCAGCTCTTCCATAACATCTTGGTTGAAGAGATATATTCCCATGGAGGCGAGGTACTCTTTGCCTCGAAGGTATTGGTCTTTGTCGGGATGCAGATTTTGAGGAATTTTTAGTCCGCTAATATCTTTATCCGGTCCCGGTTTTTCGAGGAAGTCGATAACCGTCCCTGTTTTATCCACGTTGAGAATGCCGAGATAGGAGGCATTCTCCCGGACAACGGGCGTGGCGGCAACGGTTACATCCGCCTTTGAATCTTGATGTTTTTCGAACATATCGGCCAAATCCATCCTGTAGAGCTGGTCTCCCGATAGGATAAGGTAATGAGTTGGGGATTGGGTCCTGAAGTGGATAAAGTTCTTTCTTACCGCGTCCGCGGTTCCCTGATACCAGCTGCTGTCTTCAAATGTCTGCTCGGCAGCCAAGATTTCGACAAAACCGCTGCTGAAGCTGTCGAAAATGTAGGTTGATGAGAGATGCAGGTGAAGAGAGGTCGAATTGAACTGTGTTAGGATGTAAATCTGCTTAAAACCGGAATTGATGCAGTTTGATATCGGTATATCGACAAGGCGGTATTTCCCGCCGAAAGGGACCGCCGGTTTTGCTCGCTCTTTCGTTAGCGGAAAAAGGCGTGTACCTTTTCCTCCGCCTAATACGATCGATAATAGTTGTGTCACTGGTATCCTCCCCCCATAATCTTAAGAATAGAGAGACCGACGGTCAAGGATAAGTTTGAAATACCGTACAATTGCAGCCACCGATAGCGAGAAAGAAAAAAAAATGCTAAAATCATGAATCATGACCGGATTAGAATCAGTTTTAGCGTTACTCGAACGTGATCGAGACTTTTTATCCAATGTCGCCCATTGGGAAAGAATACCGGCGCAAGAGGCCGGGTTCGCCGACTTTCCTGAAACAATTATTCCCGTTCTTCGAGATGCCCTCCAAATGAGAGGGATTCAGCAACTCTATACCCATCAAGAGAGCAGTTACCGTAATGTCCGCGGCGGCAGAAACATCGTTATCGTGACTCCGACGGCTTCAGGCAAGACGCTTTGTTACAATCTGCCGGTGCTGCAACTGCTTCTTGAGAATAGAGACGCGCGCGCTCTTTACCTGTTTCCAACCAAAGCCCTTTCCCAGGACCAACAGGCTGAGCTGAACGGGATTATCGAAGAGGGGACACTTCCTGTAAAGGTAAATACCTACGACGGAGACACTCCCTCTTCAATTCGTGTTGCCGCACGGTCATCGGGAAGGATAGTTATTTCAAACCCCGATATGCTGCATACCGGGATTCTGCCTAATCATCCAAAGTGGATCACTTTTTTAAGCTCGTTAAAGATTGTTGTGATAGATGAGGTCCACATGTATCGGGGAGTATTCGGCTCCCACATGACAAATCTCATTCGCCGGCTGAAAAGAGTTGCTTCTTTTTACGGCAGTAACCCGCTGTTCATTTGCTGTTCGGCTACGATAGGCAATCCCAAACAGCTGGCCGAACAGATTATAGAGGCGGAGGCCGAGCTCATCGATAATAACGGGGCGCCGTCGGGCAGAAAAAACGTTATTTTGTATAATCCCCCTCTCGTGGACAGGGTGCAAGGTATTCGGCGGGGAGTGGTCCTTGAATCGAGGCGGCTTGCGGTCAAGTTTCTCAAGTCTCGAATAAAAACGATCGTATTCGCCCGCTCGCGCGTAAGGACGGAGTTGATCGCCTCGTACATCAATTCTTCACTGGCAAATATCTATACCGACAACACCGGGACCAAGGTTGAATCGTATCGCGGCGGCTATCTTCCGCGGGAGAGACGGGCTATCGAAAAAGGACTTCGTGACGGAGATATTCACGGCGTCGTATCGACAAACGCTTTAGAGCTGGGAATTGATATCGGAGGACTGGATGCCTCTATTCTGGCGGGACTGCCCGGGTCCATTGCCTCCGCCCGGCAGCAGGCCGGAAGGGCCGGAAGACGCAACGGCGAATCCCTCTCGGTGATGATTGCTTCCGCCTCTCCGGCCGATCAGTACATAGTCAGGCATCCTGAGTATTTTTTTTCGCAATCACCCGAATCGGCATGGGTCGACCCGAACAACATCTACATTCTGCTCGATCACCTCAAATGCGCCGTTTTCGAGCTGCCGTTTAACCGGGGAGAAAAGTTTGGGGTGGATGTCGAGGAGTTACTCGCCTATCTGGAGGAAAGCGGAATTATCAGGTTCACTGAAGACACCTGGTATTGGTCGGACCGTTCTTATCCTTCCGAACAGATATCGTTGAGAAGCGCTTCCTCTGAAAATGTTATTATTGTTGATACCGCGAAGGGAACAAACAATGTTATCGGAGAGATGGACCGGCCCTCTGCTAAAGAGCTCCTCTTTGACGGAGCCATCTATATCCATCGGGGTGAACAATACATGGTGCGGAAACTGGATATAGAAAATAAACGATGTTATGTAGAAAGTTCGACCGCCAACTTCTATACCGATGCAATCGTGAAATCGGATATAAAGGTGTTGGAACAAGATTCCACCGTCCAAACCCTTAATGTCGATGTTTCGATCGGTGACGTCTTAGTTCGCAGGCAGGTTGCAAAGTATAAAAAGTTAAAATATCATACTCATGAAAATATCGGATATGGAGACATATTTTTGCCGGAAGAAGAGATGCATACCAGAAGCAGCGTCATACTTTTTAACGAATCCAATAAGGCCGGCAGGCTTTTTGCCGAACGGGAAGAACACATCCGGGAGAAGATTATCGCGAAGCTTGGGACACTCGTTAAAAATGTCGCGCCCGTTTTTCTTCTCTGTGCCGGAAAAGATATCGGTATAGCTGAGAGGCTGCGGGACCCCCATTTCGAGTGCCCCGCATTATTCGTTTACGATATGTATCCCGGCGGGACAGGGCTGTCGGAGGGGTTTATTGAAAAAATGGATGAAATAATTCCCGCCTGTTTTGAAGTTGTCGCCGAATGTCCATGCGAGAGTGGTTGTCCTTCATGTATCGGGGCTGAAGCCGCTGATGACGTAATAAACGGAGCTGAAGGCGTTTCCGGTCCGGAGGTTAATCCGAAGACGGCCATAGAGGAGTTTTTAAAGGAATGGTTAACAGAAACGAATGTCGAGCGCTAAGGTAAATCTCTCTACCCGTCTTAAGAACGTGCGGGAAATACAACAACGCAAAACCGATGCAAAAGAACGGCACACTCGTCACATACGGCAAGACCGGGTGCTTCCTCCCCCATGGGAAAAAATCGGTACGTTCACCTTTTCCCGATCAGCCGTCCATCCTTCCCCCATCGGGATTACGGGAAACACGGGTTTGTTGGCCCCGTATGGGGTATCTGCCGAAAAAGCCGTCTTTTTTGATGTTGAAACGACGGGACTGAGCGGAGGGGCGGGCAACGTCGCTTTTTTGTCCGGTTTCGGCAAGCTTTCCGGAAATTCCTTTATTGTCACGCAATTTTTCCTCGCTGATTTTCCGGGAGAGAAGGAGTACCTGGAACACATTGTGGAGTTTCTCCAGAGGGATTGTGTTTATGTATCGTTTAACGGGAAGAGTTTCGACAGCCATTTCCTGCAATCGAAGTTTTTAATGCATGGGCTGCGGTTTTCGTTTCAAAGGCAGATCGATTTACTGCATTTGAGTCGCAGACTGTGGAAGCGGCATATCGGCTCCTGTTCTTTGAGTAATCTGGAGGAAAATGTACTCTCGGTAACAAGGGAGAATGACGTCCCCGGGTATTTGGTTCCGGAACACTACTTCTCATTTCTACGAACGGGAGAGGCGCGGGAGGTATCACAGGTTTTCTATCACAATGAACAGGACATTCTTTCTCTAGCCATTCTGTTTAACCGTATAAACGTGCTGCTCCTTAAACCTTTGCGCGAAGAGGGGGTCGATCGATATTCCCTCGGACGATATTTGCTTGAACAGGCTGATCCGGCGGGTGAACGGGTGTTACAAGAGACAATTTCCGAAGGGGACCCCCGTTCAGTGCGGTTTTTAACTGTTTACTTTAAACGCCGGGGAAGATGGAAAGAGGCGGTATTGCTCTGGTCGAAAATGTGGCATGAGAAAAAATCTGTTTTTTGCGGAACGGAGCTGGCCAAATATTACGAACACAGGGAGAGGGAAATCGATAAGGCATCGGAGATAGTCGAAAGAATGCTTTTGCTGCCTTTTCTTACCCAAGAGGTGAAAAACGAATTAAAAAAAAGAAAGCAGCGATTAATTGTAAAGCGGGAAAAAGAATGAAATTGAATCCTCACCACTACGATTCCAATCCTAATTTTTCTTTTCAATCGCTTGTTGATAGATTCGGATGTATTCCTCGGTGCTCTTTTCCCATGAAAATCGTTCTCTCATTGCCCGGATCCTCATGCTTTTGATGTGGTCTTTATGTTGCTGCCATACAGTAGCGGCTTCGTTTACTGCTTGGTAAATACCGTTTGGAGTAATCTCATTTATAAAAAAACCTGTTCCTTCCCCCGTTTCGGGATTATACTCTTTTACCGTGTCCGATAACCCTCCGGTCCGTGTTACGATAGGGAGGGTCCCGTACCGCATCGAGTACATTTGATTAAGGCCGCACGGTTCATACGTGCTGGGCATTAGGAAAAAATCACCGGCTGCTTCCATGATGTGGGCCATACGATTATCAAATTCAATAAAGACCGATAGATTGTCGAAGAGTGCAGCCAGACGTGAGAGTTCCTCTTCACACCACTGTTCCCCTGTACCTAATATGACGAACTGGACATTCAGCTCATGACATATTTGATAAAGGCTGCCGTAGCCGGGACCGGCCAACTCTGCGAATCCTTTCTGTTCGACCAATCTGCCGACCATGACAAAGAGCGGCGTTTCTTTATCGACCGGCAATCCCGATTTCTCTTGAAAAAATCGTTTTACCTCAACTTTATTTCCGATCTCGTTTTCATTGAAACGATAGGGAAGCAGCGGATCTGTTTCCGGATTCCACTCTTCATAATCGATTCCGTTTAAGATACCGTAAAGGTCTTCACTTCGTTCACGCAGCATGGCGTCAAGCGAAAACCCGTGTTCCGGCTGCTGTATTTCTCGGGCATAGGTCGGAGAGACCGTAGTCAAAACATCAGCGAAACGAATGCCGGTTTGTAAATAATTCAATCGGCTTGAAGATGAATCGTTCGACAACCGGAGGGTGTCCCAATCCAATTGAGTATTGTGTATTTCATGCTTCGAATAAATGCCTTGGTATCCGAGGTTATGGATGGTAAGGACAGTCGCGCTCGAGTGAAAAACGGAATCCTTCTCCGTTACGTGCAGGTAAGCGTTTGTCGGACCTGCGGGCCAATCGTGTGTGTGGAAGATGTCCGGAATCCATTCAATCGCTCGGCAGAGAGAGAAGACGCTTCTACAAAAGAGGGCAAATCGTTTTGCGTTATCCGGATACTCCGGCACCTCTCTTTCACCGTAAATCCCCTTCCGTCCGAAAAGTTCACAATTATCGATTAAATAGACAGGGATCTCGGTTTTGGGGATGGTGCTCATATATACCGACAATTTCACCTCTCCGTACCCTCCCGATACGGAGAGGTGACGGCTCGGTCCTCCGGTCCTCCGTATATTAAGAGACCCATAAAAAGGAAGAACAATCCTAACGTCATGTTCTAATCGAAAAAGGTTGAGAGACAGGGCGTAAACAACATCCGCTAAACCACCTGATTTCGCAAAGGGATAAATTTCACTCGTTACCATAAGTATTTTCAAATCAGTACTCCTTTAACCTCGATAATAGGATATGCGAAAGTCGTCTCGTACGGTAAAGCCTGCTTTTTGATAGACATGAATGGCGGCCTCGTTTTCTTTTTTGACGAAAAGGGAGACCATTTTTCTTTTTCGTAAGATTTCACGAGTCAAGAACTTGATTAGAAAACTCCCGATGCCTCTGTTCCTTAGCGCGCGGGCAGTATAGACACCGCCTAATTGACAAAAGTCGAAACCAATAGCGTTCGTCCCCGCTTTCGCGACAGGTGTTCCGTTGAGTTCGATATAGAAGATCAACTGTTCTTCAAGCATCTGTTCCAAATGTTGAAGACAGAGCTGTTCATTAAAACGATTGACATCGATTAATACTTCCTCTTTTTCATATCCTTCTTGAAGAGGCAATAATCGATCGGAATCTTCGGGAGTTGCTCTTTTAACGACCAATTCCGGATATGGCGGAACTGCCGAATAGTCTGTTATGCCGCTCTCTTTCGTCATGACATAGTAATCGATCGAAATCGGTTTACCCGGTATAATAGTATCTATAACCGATACACACCTGGATATACCCATAATCGTATGGATGGGTATTTTTTTCGGATTAAAAAGAGATCGGATTGCCTGTTTCTGCTCTCTTTTCCGCGGGTACCATGTTTCCTCCCAAAAGGGAATAACTAACCCTCTTTGAATAACGGCTATTGTCCCGTTCATAGTTGCTTCATCTCCGTTTTTATGAATGAAAACAGGCATTCGTTTGAAGAGCCATTCCGATGTTTTTTGCAGTCTATTCATCTGTGAGGTAAGAGCGATACAAGCCCATTCGCTTCGGCGAAGGTACTGGACCGCTCCCCGAAACTCTTTTCTTGATAACGTTTTCCAACTCAAAAATTACTCTCCGGGAGTAAGGTCGATTGGCACTCGGCTCTCAGCCTCGTAGTCTCCCTTCAGTACCGCGAATCCGGCTTGAAACGATTCTTGTCCTACACCGTACACGGCGATTGCCGACCGCACCCAGGGGGTTTCTCTTAAATATATCGGCGTTAAAACGGAAAAAACAATAATTTCCGCTTCACTCTTTTCCAATGTTTTTAAGATTTGAAGGCTGTTGGGGTTGGAGAGACAAAAAATAATGGTATCATATTTGTCGGCGTTGTTTTCAAAATACCGTTTATCTTCGTCTCTCGCGAAATAGAAAGGACTATAGGGGAAATAATAGTGGTCGGCTTCGGGAAACTCTTTTTTCCCTTCTTCCAAAAAATCTCTATATTGTCCGGTTAAGAGTATCCTTTTCTCGGATTGCGAGGTAAGAGGGAGATTTTCTTCTTTGATTTTTGTCACACTTCTGCATGCCAGCTGGAAAAAATAGTCGCTTCCCTGAGGAGTGGGCACCTGTTTTCTCATCGTTTCACTGTCGGGAAAGAGGGGTACGGAGTTTTCCTGTTTTAGATATTCGACTTTCGCATCCAGTATCCTTCCTGCCGCTTCAGTTACCCTGTCACGAAACGCGGTATCATTTTTCATAAAACGTAAGAGTGATTCGTAAACCTCCTCTTGGGCAGCCGGCGAACCTGACATCATCACGATATCTACACCCGATTCCAATGCTTTTTGGGCAATGGTGCCTGCGTCTAGACCGGTCCCCGTGACTCCGCTCATCCGCAGATCATCCGTAATCAGAATTCCGTCAAATCCTAATCTGTTTCTGAGTACTTCAGTTTGAAAAAAAGGAGAGAGAGAGCTCGGTGTTTCATCGCCGGTAATTCGTGGGAAAGCCAAGTGGCCGCTCATGATGGCCGGAATGCCTTCCTTTATAAGGAAACGATACGGGACAAGGTCGTTATTCCACAATTCTTCATAGGTATTGTTTATAAGAGGAAGCGCCCCATGGGAATCCTTATCCGCGTTTCCGTGTCCGGGGAAATGTTTTGCCGTACATATGACACCCGCCTCATCCATGCCGTGAAAATATGAAACCGCTAAAACGGCGGTATCGATAGGATTTTGCGAGAAAGCTCTAGGTCCGATTACATGGGCGTTCGGATTGGTATAGACATCGACTGTGGGGGCGAAATTCATGTTTATTCCCAACGCCTTCAATTCTATTCCAATATAGTACCCGCTTTTGTACGCGTCATACGGCAGCCCGGTCGCGCCGATAGCAAGGTTACCCGGAGTGATAGAGGTCTCCCCTTTTACGTGCCGTACCCAACCACCTTCCTGATCGGTAGCAATCAGGAGCGGAATTTTGTGTGGTGTTTCTTGCGCTTTTTTCTGCATATCGGAAATACTGTGAATTAGTTCCGGAAGGATACCAACGTTCCATCCGAATATCTTAATTCCCCCGATGTACCGGTCCTCGATAAAGCTCATTATTTCGGAAGAAGGCGTTGTGCCGTAGTAACCGAACATCAGCACTTGACCGAGAAGCTCTTCGTCGGTCATTTCACTCAACAAACGGGAAACCAGCTGGTGTTCAGGCAGCGGGTCCCAGAAACCGGGGTTACAGAAACCGTTGTGACCGAAAAAGAGAAGAAAGATCGCACTGGTGAAAAGTTTCACCCGCATTACGTATACGACTCACCTTTTAAATCATCAATATACTGAGAAGCGGAGTGGGCCGCAATAGCACCATCAGCCGCCGCAACCACCACTTGACGAAAAGGTGTGTTCCGTACGTCACCTACCGCGTAGAGTCCCGGAACTTTCGTTTCCATCAGTTGGTTAGTAATAATATACCCTCCCTCATCTGTTGGAAGATGGGGTACGAGTTGTGTCTGAGGGATTGAGCCGATGAAGATGAAAACCGCGTCCGCCTCTTCTTCATACTGCTTTTCATTATCGGTCCGGGTGAAGACTGCCTTGTGCACCTTATTTTCTCCCGTTATTTTGGAGAGCACCGTATTAAATCGAACGTCGATGTTTGGATTATGAAGCACCCGTTGAGCAAGGGCCTTCTGTGCCCGAAAACGGTCCCTTCTGTGGACCATGATTACTTTGTCGGTAAGGTTAGCGAGAAAACCAGCTTCATCACACGCGCTGTCGCCCCCGCCGACTACAACCATTTTCTTGTTTTTAAAAAAGGGTCCGTCGCAC
>CAZJBZ010000172.1:0-8999 GCA_964543975.1 uncultured Spirochaetales bacterium | reverse complement strand
AACATTAACCTTTTATTAACCGATTATGTGATGCCGGAAATGAACGGGATGGACGTGCTAAAAGCTGTTAAAAAGGAAAACCCTTTGGTCGACGTGGTTGTGATTACCGGATACGCGGACACCAATTCGGCGGTGGAAGTGATGAAAGAGGGGGCGTATGACTATCTTATTAAACCTGTCAAACCGGAGATTCTTGAAAATCTGGTTAAACGGGTGAAAGAGAAACAGCAGTTGGTAAAGGAAAACCAGGTTCTGAGGGAAGAGATCGAAACCCATTTTGCTTCAAGTTCCATTATTTCGAAAAGCAGGGCGATGGATGAAGTACTGCAGACTATTGGCCGAAGTGCAAAGAGCAATGTTAATGTTTTAATCCACGGCGAAAGCGGCACCGGAAAAGAACTTATCGCGCGCGCTATTCACTCTTCAAGTTTACGCAGTGAAAAACCGTTTATAACAATTAATGTGTCCGCTCTCTCCGAAGGTCTGATTGAGAGTGAACTGTTCGGACATAAAAAAGGCTCTTTTACCGGCGCGGACAAGGACCATGTAGGACGGTTCCAGCGTGCTAATATGGGGACTCTTTTCATCGATGAAGTCGGGGATATCCCTCCCTCAATACAGGTGAAACTCCTGCGTGCCATTCAGTTCGGCCAAATCGAACCGATAGGCAGCAGTGAAAGCCTTCAGGTCGATGTGAGAGTCATAACCGCGACATCGAGAAACATAGAACAGATGATAGAAGAGGAGAGCTTTCGACTCGATTTCTACTATAGAATAAACGTTGTTACTATCGAAGTGCCGCCTCTTCGTGAACGAAGGGAGGATATTCCCCTCTTAGTGGATGCTTTTATTCCTCAATTCGTGCGGGAACACCATCGGAATGTAAAAGGAATTACGAGAAACGCTCTCGACCTCCTCATGAAGTATGACTACCCGGGCAACGTTCGGGAATTGGAAAATATCCTGCAGCGGGCAATTGTGCTGTGTGATTGTGATTTTATCGATGTTTCGCATTTACCTCCTCTTTTACAAAACGGAGATCAAACGCAGGATGAGCTTATCGATCCCTTGTCGTTGACAGGCAGTTATGAAGATAAAATGGCTGCATTTGAGAAGAATCTCATTGCTCAGGCCCTTAAATCTGCAGATTTTAATAAGAGTGCCGCCGCCCGTTCTTTAGGAATAGGAGAAAGGAGGCTGCGCTATAGGATGGAAAAACTCGGCGTTACTGAGGAGCTGAGCGGTGATCAATGATTCGACAATTTTGTCGGGTAAAATGGTTTTGTTCGACGATTTTTTCATACCGGGATTATATGCAGGACCCGCTGCGATATACAATTGGGGTTTTTAAAAACTGCAGGTTAGTAAGTTATTGCATTGTAAGGATTTAAATAAATTATTAAATTGTTGTTAATATTTGATTTTCGGCATGAAACCTGCTATACTATGAGTAGAGTAAATGAGAAAGGAGAAAACAGATGAAGAAGATAAAAAAATTAACAGTAGTAGCGATAGTTACGGTGCTTTTTTTGGCTCTATCGGGAGCAGCTTTCGGGCAGACCTATTCCGACAACGGGACTATTGATCTTTCCGGGACCGTTGCCGTGGTCTTTTCATTGACTGCTGTAGCGGATGCCCAAGCTAGTTCTTTGCCCCTCGATGAGGACAGGACCGATTTGTCTGTTGGGACCGTTACCGAAACGAGTAACGTCTACGGCGGGTATACGGTGACACTCGAATCTGCAAACGGGGTTGCGAACAGCAGCGGCGCCTACTTTGAGAGTTCCACCGCCGGGAACACCGATACGCTGACATATGACGTTTCATACGGTGGTACACCTGTCGATCTATCGGGGGACGGCGCAGCAGAAGTTACAACAAACGCAGGTAAGTCAGCAGCAGGAGGAGATTCCAAGACTGTCGCCATAACCTTTTCAGGGGCTTCCGCGAACCTCTACGCGGGTACGTATGAAGATACGTTGACATTTACTATCGAATCGAATCTGTAAACATATCGATAGGATAACAGTGGTGGCCGCTCCGTTACGCGTTACTGTGATGGAGCGGCCATTTTATTTTAGAAGGGAGTGGAGTGACAATGAAAAAGAGTTTGTTTTGTATCATAGTACTTCTTCTGCTCTTTCAATCTTCCTCGCTGTTCGGCTTTTCGTTTCAGCCGCTTCAAATGGAGTTTGCTCCCACCGGGAGAGGCGCGGTGCAGACGTTTCGCATCGAAAACAGTAATGAAAAACCGATCGGTGTGAAGGTAACGATGCAGACCCGCGAGGTGAAGCCTGACGGGACTGAAATAAACCGCGATGCTTCCGATCTGTTTGTTGTCTATCCGCCGCAAGTGTTGTTACAGCCGGGCGAATATCAGGCGGTGAGGGTCAAGTGGATTGGACCGGAGAAAGTTGACACGGAAAAGGCCTTTCGTATTGTAGCGGAGCAGCTGCCGATCCAATTCGAACGGGACCGGGACGGCGGCGGCCGGATCAATATAATGCTTAAATATAAAGGTTCGGTCTATATTGTGCCTGCCGACCGTCGAATGAAGGTAGAGGTCCTTTCGGTCTACCAAACCGTTACCGATGGTGATGAAAAAAAAGTGGTAATAGAACTCGAGAATAGCGGTAATGTGCATGTGCTTTTGGAGGACCTCACTGTAACCCTCACATCAAAAGCGGAAAATGGGGTAACAACGGAACGTGTCTTGGAAGGTGATGAGCTCGACGGCATGGCGGAGGTGAATATACTCGCCGGATCAAAGCGGATATTTGTATTGGATTGGCCCGGTGGGTTACAAGGTGAAAATCTACATGCGAAACTCGATTTTAACTACACCCCTTAGAAGAGGGGGTAAGGGGGCCGTTTTTCTCTGTATTCTGTTTTCCGCGGTTTCGGCCTCAGTCCAATCACAAACACTTCCTTTAGACCTCATTATTAACGGAGAGCGTGTCGGTACTATTCAGGCCCAGCTGCCCACAATGGAAGATGAAGAAATACGATTGTTGAAAGAAGAATTATTGGCTTCGCTTGAAAACGAACTCGTTGACGCGGCAAGGAATACACTTACCGAAGTCGCTTTTGAGAGTCAGTGGCTTCCGCTCTCCGCACTTCGCGATGCAGGACTGGAGGCGGATTTTCGTGACAATGATCTTACCGTGGTTGTTACCGTTCCTCTTGATTATCGTCCGGAAAAATCACTTTCGGTTCGGGACACGGGAGGGACGCCGCCCGGGGAGGTAACCTCACCGGAATCGTTCAGTGCCTACCTCAATGTAAACGGGCAAGCTGATATTGTGATGCAGCAGCCGGCTTTTCTCTTTCCCTACGATGTGGGAGGAGACGCGGTATTCAATATTTTCGGCTGGGTCCTGCAGGGAGGGGTGCTGCACGGTTTCGAGGGAGAAGAGGAGAGCTTTTATGTGGAACCGAGTACACTGCGGTTGACGAAGGATTTCCTTCAACCTCAGCTGCGTCTTATCATCGGCGATTTAACGTACGGTACTCAGGGATATCAGCAGTCCGTTCCATTACAGGGTGTTTCGTTGACAAAATTGTACACGCTCGCTTCCGCTCCGCTTTACACGGAACATGGTGAGCAGGAGTTGATTATTACCTCTCCCTCGAAAGTGGAAGTCTATTTTAATGAGCAAAAAGTAGAAACCTACCATCTGTCACCGGGGCGGTACCGGATCCAAGACCTTTACCTGCAGACAGGAATCAACAAGGTCAAATTGGTAGTTGCGGACAATTTCGGCAACACGACTATAAAGGAGTACGCCGTTCCTTTCGATTCCCGTCTGGTTCCGAAGGGAAAATCCCGGTTTTCCTACGCTTTAGGGATTCCGGAATATTCCCTTGAAATACCGAAGATAAGCGGTTTCCATGCGTACGGTTTCGACCAAGGGTTTACGGGAGGTATCAATTTTCAGCTTGCTTTAAACCAGCAGATGGTGGGGTTGAATATAATTCTGGCAACCGTCGCCGGCACATTCGGTCTCGATGCCGCGGTGAGTAACATTCAGGATGCCGGATTTGATTTTGCTGCGCGATTACTCTATCGTTATCAAAATCCTAACATCCCCGGGCTTCCAATTTTTTCTTTAAGCGGAGAGTATAAAGGAGAAGATTTCGGCGCGTTGGGGAATACCACCCCTTCCAATCTCTATTCCTTTCGGGTCCGGGGAAATGTCGGTTTTGATTTGCCTCTCGATTTCAGCCTCAATATCGGTCCACATTTTTATGTCGGAAGGGAACCGACCCCCAATCTATTCGGGTTTTCATTTGTGGGAGGGAGATCGTTTGGTAAAAACACCTCTCTCCGGTTTGATTTCTCTTTCGAATTTCCCAAAGATAATCCGTTTGAATGGAAAGGTTCCATCCATCTGAATGCTTCACTGCCCGCAATGAAAAGTTATGTATCGGTCCGGCAGGATGTGGACAACGGGAAAGCGAACATTACATGGACGAAGAGGCCGGAAAAGTCGCGAAACGATGTTACCCTCTCTACCGGTCTTCAGGGTTGGCCGGCAACCTCGGCGTGGAACCAGAGTGTGTACGCTTCTGTAGATTATTCGGGTTACCGTTTTAATGCCGGTATTACGGACCAATTTTCATTTCAGCAGCCGGAGGAAGATGCTGACGAAGGAAATGCAGGCGAGGAAAACGTTGTCGAAGAATACGACATTTCGAACAGACTCAATATTCGGATCGGTTCCGCACTGGTTTTTGCAAAGAACAGGTTTGCCGTTTCCGCTCCGGTAAACGACAGTTTTGTGATTATCGTTCCCCAGGGGAAAGCAAAAGAGGGACTGCTGGGTGTCAACCCTTCATCGGAGAATACGTATGAAGCGATTTCCGATTGGCTTGGTCCGCCTGTTTTGAACCAGTTACAATCGTACAGCCATAAATCCCTCTTTATCGAAACTCCCGATCTGCCCATCGATTATGATTTGGGCCGATCGTATTATACTCTCTTTCCAACCTACCGCAGCGGAACACTGGTCATCGTCGGTACGGAAACGTCGATCTCCATACAGGGAGTTATTCTTGGAGAGGATGGAAGGCCGTTAGAATTGATGGTCGCGGAAGCACGCTCGATTGATGATCCCGAGGCCGAACCCATTCAATTTTTTACCGACCGGGACGGCTCCTTTTTCCTTTCCACTATAAAACCGGGGAACTATGTCGTTGAAATATACGCGTTTCCGGGAAAGACGTTCAACTTTACCGTCGAAGAAAATACAGAAGGTTCCGTCACAATAGGGACTATCCGTTTGGAGGCCACAGATGAAACGAAGTAAACTTATTCTGTTTGGTATTTTATTTGCATTACTCTTGTTTTCTATAACAATGCCTGTTTATTCAAGGGTGCGGATGAGAATACGCTCGATCAGTAGGTTTGTCACCGCTGATTATTACATGGACGATAAGGTGCAGATTGAGGAGACAATCGTTATTGGACACAGAGGAGACGCGACGGATTTTTTCCTTACTTTTTCGGCAGGTTCATCGGGTGATTTCTTTAACCGGACCTTATCGACCAATCAATATACCGACACCATTAATTACCAACTTTATAAGACGACCAGTGAGCAGCGGGTCCTCAAGGACCTGACTGCGGCAGCGAGTGATGATGATGTCATAACCGGTTATTTCGCGGCAAGCAAGGGATGGCAGGAGACGCAAGTCTCCTATGTCTACTCTATTCCCAAAGACCAATTTATCCCGAAAACGAACTATTCGGACACTATTGATGTTATTCTTTATGAAGGGACGCTTTCTTCATGGAATGAACAAAACAGCAGGAGAGTAAGATTTCGAGCGGATGTGTGGGATTCGGTACAGGTATCCATTGTCCCTACCGGGCAGCCGTTTAACTCCAACAACGACGCCTTAACCCTCGATTTCGGTTTTTTTGAAGAGGGTGAGAGTTTGACCGCGGACATTATCGTACGGGCAAATACCCTTTTTTCCATCTCCTTTTTATCGATTAACGGCGGAGAGATGGTCTATAGCGGAGGTACGGACAGCAGTGTTGTGTCGTACGAGTTTACGTTTAACGGAGCTGCCGCCTCTTTGGCGGGGGATGATGTCCTTGTCGACCAGGGACCGACCGACGAATCGGGATTACGGTATCCGTTTACGGTAACCATTCTTCCGTATGGATGGGTGACTGGCGGACAGTATAAAGACACGATTACGGTCACTGTCTCCGCGCAGTAAACGGTATCCGCATAAATGTACGGCAGCGCCCCGCTTCAGGAATCGGTTCCCGCCCTTTTATCAATGCGGTTTTAGCTCTTCATAGTTGACCGGCCCGGTCTGTTGCAATAGCATGATCGGAACGAGGATCACCGTCGGTCGACCCGCGACAGTCAGTTCAAAGGCGCCGCGGACCGACGGCTCTTTCATCTCTTCCGCGCATAAAACAAAATCTAAGGTCGCGTTACCCCCTACCGTTTTAGGAAACGAGAGAAAGGTTCCGCGGCTGCTCGGTTCTACACGCAGATCCTCCGGCAGATACCATCGAAAGGTGAAATTAGTCTGTATCTTATAGGTGTTCTCTACAGTTACAGAAATTTGTTTTGTTTCTCCCGAAGCGATGGTAGGAGAACTGCCGTAATCAACGATAACGGTAAAGTGGGGATGAGAAAAACGTGCGTTAAACCTGTTTCGTGTGCCATCTTCGGAGATTGTTCCTTTATTGAGAAATAGGGTTTTTCCCGGACCGTCGGGGCCGCCGGAAACACCGGAACCACGCCCGGATTCTGTGGGGTCCGTAATCATGGCAACCTCTCGGTCTTTATGACGCAGGAGAAGTTGTTCCGCAATCCTTTCCGTTCTGTCGGTGAGCTCCCGAAGGTCTTGCGGGAGCTGGCCTCCGTAAAACCCCAATTCGCCCAAATTGAGAGTGCCTACGCGCAAATTATATCCGATGGGATCGATCCATTTTTTCGGTATTCCTTCCGTTCCGTGGACCAGACCGAAGATACTCGCCATGGTCGCACCGGTACAGTCGGTGTCCTCACCCATATTCACCGTAGTACAGACTCCCTTTCCAAAATCGTCACCGCCTTCAAGAAGGCCCCGCACAACGATGGCGATGTTGGAAGGAACATCGAACCCTAAAGTGCCTTCATGGAACCCTTTCCCTCTATCCTCTTCACTTGTGTTGGTCAGTATTCCGTGGGTGGTCATACCCCGGTACTCTTCAAGAATGAGGTGACGGGCCTCCTTCCAACCGATTCCTTGCTTCCATGTTTCCACGGCAAGCCGGACTGCTCCCGCGACGGCGGAGTCTTCCGGAATATAGCTCAAACCGATGTCGATCAATTCCAGATAGTCGTTGATAAAGAAGGCGGCACTCTCCATTGCCGCACAGAAAATCTCTGCTATGGTTCCTTCTCCCGTTCCGTGGTCTAAGTAACCGTCCATCCGCGCGTACTCCGCGGCCACGTCGGGCAGGCCGGGAGCGATGCAGGCCCAAATCTCGGACCTGATGAAACAGCCGCAGCTGTCTTTGTAGGTGTTGTTGTAGAGTCCGCTTAATGGAGGCACCAAGCCGCTTCTCATGTTGATTTTACCCGTTCCGTACTCAGCCCAATGGGGCGTAACGTAGGTACACCAATATTCGCTCAAGATATGTTCGTCCAGATCGATACCCATCTCCTCGAGGGCCACAAGCCATAGCAGCTGAATATCCAAGTCATCGTTAGGCAGTGGTTCTCCCCCTAATTCCTGGGTATAGAATGAGACATTGTTGATCTGCCTCTTCCATTCGAACGGCGCGCCTAACGTGCCCCCGATGTTTTTACCGAGCCAGCATGCCAGGACCTTGTCCCGATAGGTAGCTTCGTCAATTACCAATTTGTTGTTCATTATGTTCCTCCTCAAAGCTCTTGATACATTGGTGTACTAATGAATATTAGAGTCATGATACCAGAGGCACTTGTAAAAATCACCATTTTATCAGTACTAAATTTTTTAAATACTTACAATAGAGTTAATTGACATTTTTGCAAGTGCCACTTAACCCCATTTTGAAAGAAGTACTCCACAGAGAACATTAGGAAGAACAGGTTTAATACGGGCGAGGATTAAGAGATGGAAAACGCGCGAGCCGGATTATCTACAGTCATGGTATCTATCTCTTTGTCGGAAACGCCGGCTTTCAGCAGTCCGGGTATCAGCCGATCGTGAACGTCGGTGAAGGGGCGAATTTTATCGGGTGCTCCTCCGGCGGGTTCTCCCACCCGGTACCAGCCGGCATCGTGGGAGAGGAGTATCCGGCCGATATATCCGGCATCGAGGAGGGCGGCGGTAATTTGTACATGCCGATCGACGGTATCAGGCCCGACTCCGTCGAACTCCACCCATACACCAAGTTCGGCCAGCTCCCTGTGAAAGGAAGTGTTATCGATGCCGTTGGCGTGGACGATTATAAACCGTGCCGGATCGATCCCTTCGCTGAGTACGGTTTTTGCCGTTTCTCGGGCAGCTGTCTCTTCCCCGGTGTGGCAGGCGACCGTCAAACCGGTTGCGGCGCTGCACCGCGCTCCGGCCACCACCAGCTTCCGGTCGATATCGCTTAGAGGGCCGGGATCAACGCCGATTTTGATGAAGCCGGGATGGACCTCCGTCCCCTCTATGCCGTTCTCCCACTCGTCGGTCCATCGCCGGGCAAGTGCATCAGCCGGTTCATCGTAGGCATAGTGTGGAACAAAGTTGTCGTCGGCCGCTCCATAGAGACCGGTGTTGGTAAGAATGTTCAAGTCCAGCATTTTGGCGAGCCGTCGGAGCACTCGGACATCCCTTCCGATGCAGTCGGGGGTACAATCGACGAATCCCTTCCAGCCTCGTTCCTTCAGTTCGTTGAGATATGGTTTCATCGTCTTCACTACCTCATCCGGATTGTAGCGATGTTTTCCGGTTTTCTCGGCCCCGATGAAATCACACATGATATGTTCGTGAGGCAAGGTCCTTCCCAGCTT
>CAZJBZ010000171.1:1988-9022 GCA_964543975.1 uncultured Spirochaetales bacterium | reverse complement strand
GGCAAAATCTTTTATATGTGCGGTTTTCAGGTGGTGGATATCATCGTTCGTTAAAACAGGGTGAGAGAGTTTCAACTGCCGGCAATGTTCCGGTGTTTCTTCCAAGAGATTGCGCTCTCTTCCGATGAAACTCATGAGCGACATGACCAAGCTTTCACGATAGGGGTCGATCGGCGGATTCGTGACCTGAGCAAACTGCTGTTTAAAATAGTTATACAACAATTGAGGCTTGTTCGAAAGCACTGCCGGAGCGGCATCATTGCCCATGGAACCGATCGGCTCTTGACTGTTTTGAATCATGGGAATGATGATTCGTTCTAAATCATCCCGGGAATAGCCGAACGTCAGCTGGTTGTTAAAAAGGACATTCTTGTCCGGATGGACCGGTCCGGGCTCTTGAAAAAGCCCCCGCAGTTCTATTTTATTCTGTTCCAGCCACCGGCGATACGGTTTTGATCTGGAAATTCGAGACTTGATCTCGTTATCCTTCATGATCCTGCCGGCGTTAAGGTCGACCATAATCATTTTACCGGGCGCGAGACGTCCCTTTTCCAGGACCTCTTCCGGTTCAATGGGCAGCACCCCTACCTCGGAGGCAAGCACCACCTTACCACCTTTGGTAATAACGTAACGGCTCGGCCTGAGTCCGTTTCTGTCAAGAATCGCACCGATTTTTTTACCATCACAAAAAGCGACCGCCGCCGGACCGTCCCACGGTTCCATGATGGCGGCATGATATTCGAAAAACGCCCGTTTATCCTGGCTTATATGATATTTGGTCCCAAACGCTTCGGGGACCATCATGGTAAGGGCGTGTTCCGTCGTTCTGCCACCCAAACTGAGAAGTTCAAATACGTTGTCGAAAATAGCGGAATCGCTCATCGTTTCATCGATTATGGGAATCACCTTAGCAATATCCTCTTTAAAGAGGTTGGAGGAGATATTGGATTCCCTCGCTTTCATATTGTTACAGTTCCGTCTCAGAGTATTAATTTCCCCATTATGGGCCATTCTCCGGAACGGTTGCGCCAAAGGCCATGATGGAAAGGTGTTGGTACTATAACGTTGATGAACTAATGCGAAGCTGCTTATAAACGACGCCTCCATAATTTCAGGATAAAACTGTTTGAACTGGTCCGGCGTTAACATGCCTTTATAAACGATTGTTCTACAGGAGAAAGAAAGGATATAGACATCATCAATTGAATATTCCATTGAGACGACCTGATTCTCGATCCGCTTCCTCAGCACATACAGTTTTCTCTCCAACACGTCTCCTGAAACGGTTTCTCCACCTTTGGTGTGAAAGGAGACAAAAAGCTGCCATACGGCCGGACAACTGCTTCGAGCGATCTCTCCTAAACAGTCCGGTTTCGTGGGGATTTCTCTCCATCCGAGGACTGTCCCGTTTTCATCCTTTACAACATTTTCCACTGCTTCACGGACTTTTCTCTGTACGTTTATATCGACAGGCAGGAAAAACATGCCTACGCCGTACTCTTCTTCATCCGGAACGGAAAAAGAACAATCCGAACGAAAAAACTCGTGGGGAATCCGGATTAAAATTCCCGCACCGTCGCTTGTTTTGTTGTCCCCTCCTATGGCACCGCGATGCTCCAAGTTTTTTAAAATTGTCAAACTGTCTATCACAATAGAGTGGCTTCTTGTTCCATCCGTCTGGACTACGAAACCGACACCACAGGCGTCGTGTTCCAACCGAGGATCGTATAAACCTTCCTGCTGTTGCATGGCAAACTCCACTATTCTTCGCACACCGTTATTTTTAAGATACTCGAGCCTCATGCAAAGAGTATTGGGAGGCTCTCATTTACTATGACTATTTTTCCCTTTCAAACCCGGAGTAGTATAATCGCAATTTTCATACCAATCGAACGAAATCCCTGTAGTACAGCTCTACGTGGCACGTGTAAGGATGATCGGTTTATCATATCAGTAAAAAGTAAATGCTTATACTGTATATAATTGTTATTTTTTATTGTGTCGCATATCCCTTTTTTGCACAAAGCCCGTCTAGGCGGAAAACCGATAGCATGGAAACCCGTAATCACACGGATATGTAGGGTTTTCCGCACTTAGTCCTACCTTTTTGTAGGATTAACCTTCCCTCCATTTATATAATGCGATGAAAAAGAGGGTCGTAGTCCTCTTTTTCATACTATCCACATGTTACATCTTTTCTAAAAACGGAATTCCTATCAGCTTAAACCCGTTCTTCATAACTTGTAAAAGTGTTTTTACAAGTGTTATTCGGGTCACTACCAAATGCGGATCAGCATTATGTAACACCGGATTCTCGTGGTAGTAACGGCTAAAAGTCTTCGCCAGTTCATACAGAGAGGAAGCTACCGCGGCCGGGTTTCGATCGTTTGCCGCCTGCTCCACAGATTCAGTAAAAGAACCGATCAGTTTGATTAAACCCCATTCGTCTTCAACAGTTAATAATTCCGGTTGGAAATTGCCTTCAGCGAATTCTTTTTTTCTCTGCTCATACTTGCGAAGCATGGCCGAAATCCTTGCCCCCGTATATTGCAGATAGGGGCCGGTATTACCGTTAAAGACAATCGTCTCTTTTGGATCGAAAATGATATCTTTAGCCGGATTTATTTGGAGGAGGTAATAGTTGAGGGCGGCTAAAGCAATTTTCTCAGAGGTAGCGTCAATATCCTCTACTTCATGTTCACGTTCTTTTTCAATAATTTCCATGCGGGCGTATTCCACCAACTCTTCAAGCAAATCATCCGCGTCAACAACGGTCCCTTCTCTCGACTTCATCTTGCCTTCAGGAAGATTTACCATGCCGTAGGAGAGGTGGAAAAGGTTATCCGCCCAATCATAGCCGAGTTGTTTTAAAAGATAGAAAAGGACCTGAAAATGGTATTTCTGTTCAGAACCGACAACATAAATTTGTTTGTCGAAATTCCAATCCTCATACCGTGCTATTGCCGTTCCCAAATCTTGAGTCAAATAGAGCGTTGTTCCGTCACCTCGAAGCAATACCTTTTTATCCAACCCGATTGTGGATAAATCCGCCCAAACAGTTCCTCTCTCATCCTTGAAAAAAACTTCCCGCTCCAATCCTTTCAGGACCTCTTCCCGTCCGCGCTGATATACCTCACTTTCCAGATAGACAGCGTCAAAAGAAACTCCGGTTTTTTTATAGGTTTCTTCAATTCCTTCAATCGTCCATCGGTTCATGGTCTTCCATAGTTCGGTTACCTCAGGATCTCCTGCTTCCCACCTCTGTAACATTTCCCGCGCTTGTTGCTCGGCCGTTTCATCCTCTTTTGCCCATTTATTGAATTTGACATAGAATTTTCCGACAAAATGATCACCCTTAACACCTTCCGATTCCGGCGTGGATCGGTTGCCGAACTTTCTATAGGCAATCATCGACTTGCAGATGTGAATCCCTCTGTCATTGATCAGATTGACTTTTTTCACCACTGCCCCGCAAGCGGAGAGTATTCGGCCGATACTTTCACCTAAAGCATCATTACGAAGATGTCCAAGATGCAGCGGTTTATTCGTGTTAGGGGCCGAAAACTCTATCATGATTTTCTGATCTTTATAGAGATTGCTTTTCCCATATTCCAACCCTTCTTCAGAGATACGGGCTACCGTTTCGGCGATAGTGAGGGGGCGGCAGAGCGACACATTGAGATAAGGACCTGCGGTTGTAACCGTTCCGAGTGATGCAGCATGAGGATCACTCTCTATCGTTTCTTGCATTCGTTCCGCGATGCTCTTTGGGGATGTTTTGAAGTATTTCGCGAACGGAAACATTGGAAAAGCTATATCGCCTAATTCCGGCTTCGGAGGGACCTCGGTAACTATTTCTTCCGATGAAATCGTGATGGGATTTTCAAACTTTTCAGCCAACTCATTTAGCGCGCGACGGATGATAAGTCGCCACTGTTCTTTTCCTGTCGTCATGTTGTTCTTATCCTAATCCTTCGAAAGTGTTGTGAAAGCTTACTAAAAATAACCTATTAGAGCAATCATTCGGGAAAACCGGTCCGGTCCCTGACGCCTGAATGAACCAAAATTCTCATCACAACAGGTGCAATCGTCAAATACCGTTATGGAGTGCAGAGGATACTCATTTAACGCATTAATATTCGCCTGCCGTAAATCAAGAGAGAAGCCGTTCTTCTTCGAAACAGAGCTCTCGCCCCATCTATCGTGAAAAAGGGCCGCCCTCTCTTTATCGACCTTATAACAACAAACACCGATACCCGGTCCCATAATTACTGCGATCTCTTCAAACGGAACATCATACCGTTTGTTCATTTCTTGAACGGCATCGCTAATGATTCCGGTCCCTTGCCAACCTGAATGGACAACGCCGTAAAATTTTCCTGAAAGATGATAGAGGAAAATAGGAAGACAATCGGCCACAGTAACCGACAGCACAATATCCGTAGAAGCGGTAAGAAGACCGTCTCCCTCTTCTATGTATTTTTCACTTTTCTTTTCCGCGCTATCGACTCCGTCTGCGATAACAATACGTCGTGAATGTATTTGGCGCAGGCCTTTTACCCGACGGCTTGAAATGCCGAAAATAGAAAAAAAATTTTGGCGGTTGTGATTTGATTTCTCGTATGAAGGACCCATGTTTCCCGCTTCTAAACGGGAAATAATCATTTTTAGTGATTGTGGACGCGTACATTCATGCCGCCCACTCTTACCTTGTCTTCCGTTTGCATCCTCTCTTTTTGATAAAATCGAGTAGGGTCCGTTTAAAACAGTTTTTTTTCTCCGTACACTAGTCACTCTGTTACCGTCTCATTTGATTTAGAGAGAAGATTCTATCCGTGATAATTCGGAAAGTAGATCGAGCCCCTCTTTTAGTTGAACGATCGCGTGCGTTACCTTATCCATGGTTGCTTTGTTGTTCCGTCCGCCTAAATAGCCTAAATTAGATAGAGTATCGAACCTGCCTCCGCCTTCGCCGTACCGTATTCCATTAAGGACGTTTTTTAATAAGTCGAGATGTTCACTCGCGTGGTTTATGATATCGTTTGCCTGCTCTTCCACATCCTGAAGCAGATTCTCCATTTTTTTTCTCTTTAGAGGCGGCGGAAGTATTTCATGTTTTGCCGCCTGCAAAGCCCGACCGGTCTCCCCGGATGGAGTCAAAGCGTACTCTATCTTATTTATTTTTTCAGGCACGCGCATTAGTCCATTGTAAGCATCGGTAAACTCCTGTCTATTCTGCTCTTTATAGAATTCTCCGTCAATTAGAATGAGTTTCAGAATAGAATTCAACCTTTTGCTCAACTGTTCCTGAACAAAGGCCATTAAAAAAGAGAGAGAATTCTCGTACTTAAGACGCATGAAGTTTCCGGTAGTTTCCGAATTGTAATATTCGAGACGCGGCAACTCTTCCAGTCCGACTAATTCTAATGCACTTTCTTTGATATTAATCCGTTTTCTCTCCATCGAAAACTTCTTAAAGAGGCTTTCCATGCGTTGTTTCCAGAATTTTTTATACAGGGTGAACCAATCTTCACCCCCGCTTATCCGGTTAGGCTGATAATTGATATTGTTATCCGCGAACTTAATAATCTCCACGAGGGGGACATCTCTATTGAATTGACGTATCGCGGAAAGCGCGCTTTCAGCTCGTTTCAATTGTTTCTCGACCACAGTTTCCAGCTCAAATTCCTTTTTGTTCAAATTATCTTGGTACTGAAAGAGGAAGAGAGCGTGAAGGAGTCTTCCCGAGGGAGGAAACGTGAAACTGAAGAGGAGGTCCATCAATGATCGAAGTTCATGCTCTATCTCATGTACCGAACAGACGGTTTGGCGGGTTTCTTGGTCCGTTACAAATCCATTCAAAAGATTATCGTAAGGAAATGAGCAGAGTTCGGAGATATAAGAGAGCGATTGCGAATGGAGATACATTCTCTCCCGATCGGAATCGCTTATCTCCGTTAGAATCCTGTCCATGCTTTCATCGAGTTCGGCTCTCACTTCTTGGTCTTCTTTGTCGGCAAACTCATGTTCGCGTTTGTAGGGATCCGTTTCCATGAGAAGCTTCTCATGAATCAGTTCCATCTCTAAACTTCCTAAAAAAGCGAAAAAATCTTTTTTATTAATGTAAAACGCCATATCAATCGGGTTTTTAAACAGAGACACGGAACCTTTAAGACCTTCAATTTCGGTATACATAGTCTCCAGTAGTTGTCCTGATCGAGCATGAAAGAGTCCGGGGTAGGTTTTTTCGATATACACCCCCAAATCGCGTATCAGCAGCTCTTCGGTAATCTCGATAAAGTCCTTTCCTGTAAAAAGCTGGATAAAAAAAATAACAATCTTTCGAAAGAAACCGAATTGCCTATACTCTTCCGACAAATCCACTTCTTCGGTTTCTTCTCTGTAAGCGAGTGGTTCTTCCGAATTCGTAAAAGAAAACTTTATCTTTTCGAGGAATTCCGAACGTTCATCTTTAGAAAGTTCAGCTACTAATTTATCAAAAACCGAAACTTCTCCCATAACACCTCGCAGCGTCGTTTTTTTTTAGAAAGTTGAGGCAATTGCAAAAACCACAATCATAAAGATACAGAAAACATTAAATACTTACAATACAAAGATTTGGACTCTTAGCAATTGCCCCCTATCCTTTTTATGCAAAAGGATAGGTTATTATACAGTTAAAAAGCGATATTTTTCAATTATTTTACTTGACAAATACGGGCATCTCTTATATTTATAAAAAACCATGAATACGAAAGAAATCGTAGTAAGCAGCATTATTATTAGCCTACTCATTCTCGGGCTCGATGAAGAGCTCCCCGGAGTAGGAGGATAACCTGCTATTAGATGGCACTTATCAGGGCCGTTCCTCTTCCGGGGAACGGCCTTTTTTTTGGAGGTTAACAATGGCGAAACGCGGTGCTGATTTGATTGTGGAAGCTTTGAAAAAGGAGAATGTAAAAGTTGTTTTCGGTTATCCCGGAGGCGTTGTCATACCGATTTTTGACGCCCTCTATTCCGAACCGTCAATTCAT
>CAZJBZ010000171.1:239-1978 GCA_964543975.1 uncultured Spirochaetales bacterium | reverse complement strand
AGGGAGCTGTACATGCCGCGGACGGGTACGCGCGCTCTACAGGTAAGACCGGAGTATGTATCGTCACCAGCGGTCCCGGCGCGACGAATACCGTTACCGGAATTGCCACGGCTAATTTTGACAGTGTGCCAATCGTCTGTATTACGGGCCAAGTCCAACGCGATATGATCGGCAACGATGCGTTTCAAGAGGCGGACACGATCGGTATTACCCGTCCGGTAACGAAACACAACTATTTGGTTACGGAAAGGGCCGAACTAGGCCTAATTCTAAAATCGGCCTTCTTTATCGCAAACAGCGGTAGACCCGGGCCCGTGGTAGTCGATGTCCCCAAAGACATTTCCTTCGCCGAATTGGATGATGTTTACCCCGATTCAGTCGACATTCGGGGATATAAACCGAAACTCTCGGTGAACCACGATGAATTGCGGAGAGCGGCACAACTACTGGCGGCCTCGAAAAAACCGATTTTTCTTATCGGCGGAGGTCTTCATATAGCGAACGCCGAACGCGCATTCCGCCGGCTTGCGGAAAAAGCGAAAATACCGGTCGTCTCTTCTCTTATGGGAATCGGAATTATGCCCACGGAGCATCCGCTTTTTTTAGGAATGCTCGGCATGCATGGGACATGGTCCGCCAACCACGCCGTCACGGAGAGCGATCTTCTTTTCAGCATCGGACTGCGGTTTGACGACAGGGCCACCGGAAACCTTACCAAATTCGCCCCCAACGCGAAAATTGTCCATATCGATATCGATCCTGTTTCAATTGCCCGGAACGTACCGGTTGAAGTACCGATAGTGTGCGATGCGAAAATAGCCATTGAAAATCTTATCGACATCCTGATACCGCCTGAGATCGACCAATGGAGGGAACGTATAGAAACCTATAAGCAGGAGTACACTCCAACGATTGATAGAGGAGGAGCGCTCTCACCCGATGTTGTTATCGATACAATAAGCGATGTGTTTCCTGAAGCCATTATTTCATCAGAAGTCGGCCAAAATCAAATGTGGACTGCACTCTTTTATAAGTTTACCTCGTCACGAACCTGGCTTACTTCCGGTGGATTAGGGACTATGGGATACGGCTTTCCGGCGGCAATCGGGGCCCAGATCGGGAATCCTGAAAAACGAGTTATCGACATAGCGGGTGACGGTTCAATACAGATGAACATCCAGGAGATGGCGACTGCCGTTATCGAAGGGCTGCCTGTTATCATCTGTATCCTCAATAACGGTTTTCTCGGTATGGTAAGACAGTGGCAGGAGCTCTTTTTCGACCGGCGCTACTCGTCTACCTGTCTCAATCCGGAACGCTCATGCCCGGCAATTTTAGAAACTGAAGGGGAAGAAATACGGTATACACCCGATTTCGTCAAACTTGCCGAGGCGTACGGGGCCGTAGGACTCCGTGTAATTCGAAAAGAAGAGATTAGACCGGCGTTGGAAAAGGCCGCGCGGATAACCGATAAACCGATCGTTATTGAATTTATCATTGAACGGGAAGCGAATGTATGGCCCATGGTGCCGCCGGGTGCCGGGATTAATGAGATGATGATCGAGGAAAAAAGGGAGGAGAAATCATGACTTATACAATTTCACTGCTCGTTGAAAACCATCAAGGAGTCTTATCGAGAATAGCAGGGCTGTTCTCCGGAAGGGGATATAATCTCGAAAGTATAACAGCGGGAATTACGAACGATCCTTCGGTAACCAGACTGACCCTCGTGTGCAAAG
>CAZJBZ010000171.1:0-229 GCA_964543975.1 uncultured Spirochaetales bacterium | reverse complement strand
GGAGACGCCTTGATTATCGATCAAATAAAAAAACAGTTAAATAAACTGATCGATATCATCAAGGTTGATGATTTAACCGAAAAATATCGGATAGACAGAGAACTGTCTCTCATCAAAGTGTCTGCTCAACCCGGTAATCGCAGTGAACTCTTTCAAGTGGCCGATGTTTTCGGAGCAAAAGTAATGGACGTAGGTTCAGATTCCATCGTCCTTGAAATAACGGGAGAGC
>CAZJBZ010000170.1:0-9031 GCA_964543975.1 uncultured Spirochaetales bacterium | reverse complement strand
GCGTCACTCGAGGCTTGACGGTGGCGCCGGTCTATTCCGCCACCAAAGCGATGCCGATGAGAAATCGTCGGTTTTGGGACAGGCTCAAGTTAGAGCATTTTTATGACGCCCTTGTAAAGGGAGGGGCCCAGATATTGGTCGCAGCATCACTCTTCCATTACCGTATTGTACGCATCGAAGAGGTGAAAGAGTATCTGAGAGAGAGGGATAGAGGTTGTAATGTGATCGACATTTTTTTTGGATCCTTCCATAATTTTAATTTGAAGGAAACTATTTCAGTGACTTCTCCATTAAGGGTTTTACTATCCCGTGTAAAAACCAATACAAAATTAGATTGTTCCCTTGAATTTGAATCGCCCACCTCGTGAAAATTTTCTTTCAATGCCACCGGGGAGACTAACAGTCAAGGGTACATCAAAGGGTGAGTTGCCGGCGATTATGCAGTTGTGCCCATCGTATTCCCATGAAATCTGAACCGGCCCTTTAGGAGTGACTGCGGTACCTTCAATTTTCCCGATGTACCATGCTTTTGGTTCGATAAGGATTCCTTCCCAGCCGGGTGCCGACGGATTCACACCAAGAAACTTTCTTGTAAACTCATACAACGGCAGGGCACCCCATCCATGACAATCACTTCGCGGAAGTGCTACCGATTCAATGATTGTCGTTAAGTTGAGTTTCAAGAGCTCTTTCCATTTTTCCCACAGCGGTTCAGTAAGCTCATATATACCGGCAGTTTCCAACGCCCGAAAAACATAGAATTGCATGACAAAGGAACACTGGACCAAACCAGCTTCATCCATTGCCGTTTCCATAATTCGCTTAGCCTTTTCGCCGGTTGCGCAGCCACTTAAAACAGCCCACACTTGGGCGTGTTGGCTGTATTGTTCGCAATTGGGACCATCTCTATAGAGACCTGGAGCAGCGGACCAACATTTATTTTCTACGGTTTGTATGATATCGTTGGAACGTTGCAGATACTCTTCCGCCATACCTGTTCTTCCGGTTACGGAAACGAGTCGAGATGCAATCCGGAGTACATAAGCGTATTGTAAGTTAATGACAGTAAGGGGGCCTTGCTCTACCGCGGGGGGTACACCTTCCAAATGCTCCCACTCTTTGACCCAATCCACGAACCGCCAAAAACCGGTATCGCCCACAAGGCCGTCTTTTCCGATTTTACGGTCATACCATTCCAGTATCATATCGATTGTCGAACGATACCTTCTTGGCACCGAAGCATCAGCCGTATGCTGATAATAATCATCTATCATCAGTATCCAATAGAAAGAAAAAACCGGTATTACTTGAGGTTGGATGCTGGGGAATCGGGACTGCAGCAGACCTTCCGGGAGCAGTGAATAATGAAAATCTTCGATTGCACGGAGAGCAAGCTTCGTATCATTACTTACCGCGTAGGTGAATAAGATTTCAAGTCTGGTATCCATAGCATACTGGAGTTGTTCATAATAGGGACAATCCTCGTAGGTTTCGTGCATGCATCTTTGCAATGTTCGCAGACTCATCTCCCACACCGCCGGAATCCAGGAATTGACGGTATTGTCTTTGCTTTGGAGGTGTGTTTCTACGTTTAACGGATATCCCGTTTCGGTATAGGAGGGACGATAGAGAGTTAAAGCCTCTCCGCCTGTTTGCACCTCTATCCGTATGAACCTAAACGTTCGAAACCAAAAAGGTTCATATGTTTCCGCTTCTCCGGATGGTCGGTATATATCGTGATGGCCTAATAGATGATAATGTTCCGTGTCATCACGAACACCTTTTATAGTGAATAGTTTGCCGGGATTCTCAAGAGAATAACATTCCGCGTATGTAATAGTAATGCAACTGCCTTTTCCACCCTCAACGGGAAGATGAAAATACCCGGTAGTCAATTCACCTGCATCTAGTTCAATACACATTGCGGAATAGGAAGGCAGGCGGACCTTTTCATTTCGGTTTTTTCCTCTGTTTTCTAGAAAAGAAAGAGCTTGATACTCGCCCCCCTTTCTTAACGGCATTTCCCGGACAAACGCTTTTTTTTCTTCGTATAAAAACGGAATCGGTCTGCGCTTTAGGGGAAAACGTTCTATGAGGCCAACAGGTGATTCTTCTAAGGAGTGTGTGATTACCGCTTTATTCCATGTTTTTTCAAGATCGGGTTGATCGTGCCATCCGGTGGGGACCATGTTACCGTCAACATCTTCCATGGGGCCCATCCACATTGTTTCGGGAAACAGCTTCCATGTGGTTGATGTGTCCGGATATACTCTCCAATCGGCCACTCCTGTTGAGACATTAACAATATGGTTTTCCCTTCCGTCACGACAAATACCTTTCACTAATAAATGTGTCCCTATCGCATTGACCATAAGGGATAGAGGGCCGCCGACATACTCTTCATGTTCGTTTTCCCGGGCCTCGGCAGGACGGAAAGCAACGACCTTCACGGCGATAACGTTCTTACCCCGCAGAAGATACCGGCCGGCATCGATAGTATCGTAAAACCAACGCCATCGATCGCCTTTACATGGACCGGCAACAACGTGCATGCCGTTGATCCACAACCGGTAACGGGTAGATGCACTGATCTTTAAATCGAGAGAGCACTCACTATCTAAATAAAAAGTATACCGGAAAAGTGTCGATTGAATTTCTTTGCAATCGAACGATTCTGATACGCCAATCCACGAGGCGCCGCTAAAATCACCGGACTTGTTTGGTTCTTTGTCGGTCATGTTACAACCTCTTCACGGATTCCCTTTTAAAAAGTTTCGGTTCAATGATAATATGGAGATTCTCATTTTCATTATCTTCGATTTTTTCAATTATGTGTTGAGCAGCCAATTGGCAAATCCGACTGTAAAATCCTCCTACCGTGGTAAGCGGTGGAATAAAAAGACTTGAATAAAAAATGTTATCAAAGCTAATTATGGAAATATCTTCAGGGACGTGGATGCCGATTTTATGAAGTGAAGAGATAACATTGATAGCTGTAACGTCCGTGGTGACGAAATAGGCCGTAACATCATGTTCAAGTAACTTATTAAGATTTTGGACGAGCCACTGCTGCAGATTATCCGTTTCTACAGGTATGGAAAACTCAACTTGAGGTTGTATTCCCCGTTCACCTAACGCGTCAACAAAACCTTTTCTTCGTAACACAAAATCGTCTCCAACAATATTTGAAAAATTCCGTATAACACCGATTTTTTTATGGTTATTGTCTACGAGATAATTGGCCGCTATTTTACCACCTTCATAATCATTTATGACAATTGAAGAGCAATTGATCGCGTTTACTCTGCGTAAATACACTACCGGAATTAAAAGGTCTTTTAAGTGTTCAAAAAGTTTTTTACCGGCGGTCCCGACTAATAATCCGTCCATCAACCGCGTATCGATAAAATGAGGTCCGTCCTTGCTGTCGACAACAATCACTTCTAAAGCATACTTTGATTTCGCAAGAGTCTTCTGTAACTCGTATTGCATTTGATACGTAACCGGCTGATTGAGCGATTCGAGCTCCAAAACGAGACCGATGATAAATGTCGTCCCAGTCCGGAATTTTCTGGCAGTCATATTCGGCACGTATTGTAAATCGGTAATCGCATCGGCGATCCGCTTCGCGGTATTTTGATTAACCGGGGCCGTTTGATTGAGATAATTCGATACGGTTTTAGGTGAAACGTGGGCCCTCTTTGCGACATCATTTATTGTTGCATTTTTCTTCATCATTACCCCAAGTACAATTGCGCGCAATCGGAAAGGTCATACATGGCAATAATATATGGATGATTGTTGTCATATTGAGTTAGAGGCATGGGGTCCTTTACTTTCCCCACAGGACGGCAATTTTTACCGATAATATTTCGATATTCATCGCCAAGGTCCTCACGGCCCGCATCGGCTGCTTTTTTACACTGTTCGACAATGTCGGGACGTTCATGCATCAGATTTGTCGTTTCTGAGATATCGTTTTCTAAATCAAATAATGCTTCATTGTATCCCGGGCTTCCGGTGAAATATTTCCACTTTCCCATTCTAATTGCACATAAATTATTCGCTTCATAGTAATAAAAAGCATCATATACTTCATCAGCACAATTATCAAATAAAAACGGTGTTATATCTTTTCCATCGATAATCCGATCCCTCGGGACCTCCCCTTGCGCTAAAGAAGCACAGGTCGGAAAAAAATCCATAGCCGTCGTAATCCGGGGACAAATTTTGCCGGCTTGTAGAGTACCCGGCCATCGCATAATACAGGGAACACGGAAACCTCCTTCATAGCTGGTGGCTTTTTTTCCGCGTAACGGTTGATTACTTGCGCCTTGGGCCGCCAAAGATCCGTTGTCGGAGGTGAATATAATCAAGGTATGTTCATCTATCCCGCAATTTTTCAATTCATAGAACAATACGGAGGTAGCCCAATCAATGCATTCTACGGCTGCACCGTATAATCCGTTCCGGGAGTTTACCTGGAAATGGTGCGGTGCGTAGATGGGAACATGAACATACATGTGGGCAAAGTAAAGAAAAAAAGGTACCCCGCAGTTTTCTCGGATGAAACGAACTGCCTGCTCCACATATCGCTCCGTTAGCGAAGTTTGGTCGGGTTGCTGTTGGACAATTTCTTCGTCTGCCATTAAAGGCAGGGGAGGGTGGCGGGTAAGAATATTGTAAATGTCCATGTTTTTATACTTTTCACCAAGATAGTTTATGCCCATATCGTTGGAATGAGGAAGCCCGTAGTAACTATCAAAACCGTATCGAGTAGGCAAGAACTCCGGTTGGTCACCGCAATGCCATTTCCCGATATACGCGGTAACATATCCAATGTCCTTTAACATCTGCGCAATTGTGATTTCTTCCGAATTAATTCCATACGGGTCGCCCGGTAAAAGTACCCGCAGAGAATGATCAGCTCCTTCAAATTTATCGAATCCAATCCGTTTTGGGTAGCAACCGGTTAATAGACCGCCTCGTGAAGGTGTGCACACTGAGGAAGGCATATAAAAGTCGGTGAAGCGAACACCTTCCGAGGCTAATCTGTCAAGGGCCGGAGTACGATTCTTATGTGAACCATAACATCCTAGATCGCCGTATCCTAAGTCGTCACAATTAATAAGAATAATATTCGGTTTCCGCTCCATCGAAGAAATCCTTTTACATGTGCAGGTAATAGATACCATTGAGCACGGCTATTTTATAGCAATAAATTACAACGTTAGAAATAATGCTATGTCATATTCTGATCCATGTCAAGAATATTCAGTCCAAAAGAGCGAAAATGTCCGAATATATATTTAAAATGTCCATATAATGACCTGGAAGGATTTTATCCCTGTCGCAATTTTAAAAAAATTCTTGACAATAATGATTGTCTCTAATAAAATGTATTTCAACGTTGTAATAATATCGAGATCATCTTTCAAAATGATCTTAAGGAGGAGAACATGAAGAAAGTTGTAAAAACAGTGGTCCTTTTGGTTATTTTTCTCTGCTGTGCCGCCCTGGTATTCGGAGGGGGCAAACAAGAAAAAGGAACGGGGGTCGAAAAAGCGGAAGAGGCCGGGCCGTTTGCTGTAACATTAAGCGAAGACCCGATGACAATCTATGTGTGGACAATTTCGGGTGTCATAACGACAGAATGGAAATTAATCGAGGAAATGTATGAAACCGAAAACCCGAATATCGATTTGGTCGTAAACTCGATTGATCCGCCTGATGCGATACGTGAGGCGGCCGGCCCGGCTGTCGCGATGGGGCAGGAAGACCTCGACATTTTATGGTATTGGGGTGGTGGCAGACCGTTCGAATGGTTTCGTGCGGGTTTAGTGCACGATATGAAACCTTATTTCGATCACTACAATTGGGAAGAGCAATTGTTATCGGGTTACGAGCCCTATGCTTTTACTCCGGAGGGAGACGCTATGCCCTGGTTTTGCACGAACTGGGTGAGTTTTCCCTTCCTTTACTATAATAAGTCAATTTTTGCTGAGGCAGGAGTCTCGGAGAGTTTTCTGGCAACGCTGGATGATTTTTTTGCCGCCGGCAAAAAAATAAGAAGTGCAGGATATGATCCGATGGCTGTGACCGGTGTTAATCCCAACTACCCGAGCTGGACCTCCAGTGCGATAGCAGCCAGGTTGATGGGACCGGAGAAATACAAAGAGCTAAGGTCTTGGCCGCTTTTACAGAACAAAACGAAAGAAAGTGCCGAAATCTATCGAAGTGACGAGATGGTAGAAGCATTCGAGACTGTCGTTAGAATGGCGGACGAATTATTCCCCAAAAATTTCGAAGGCTATGACGATACCGCCGCCAATGAAGCATTTCTAAACGAAAGAGCAGCCATGCATCTCGGCGGCAGCTGGTGGATCGGTACTTTTAAGGATGTGAATGCTGCCAGGCTCCATCTTCCACCGGTAGAAGCGGGAGGATATGCTCCAACATTCAGTTTCTTCGCCAATGGGGTAACCGTTCCGTCTTATGTAGACGATCAAAAATTAGACAGAATTTCGGATATCTTTAACAAAATATTGTCCGGAGAATACGCAAGAGAACTATTCGAATCCGGAGCGGTTTGGAGCTCCAGCGCTAATGTAGCGCAGGAAGATATCTCCGATTTGATGGACCCCATGTACTTTCAAACGTTGAAAATGATTGAGCAATACGGTACGGAAACGGTTGCCCATTTTCTCATGAGTGCCGATAGGATGGATACCTATTTATCACTTACCGGAGAAGCGTTATTGCATAATATTTCACCGGAACAGGCAGCAGAAGAGCTCTACGAGTCGGCCTTGGATAAGCTGTCCGACTAATAATTCCTGATATCATTGCCCTTTGCACAATCAATGCGGCAGGGGGCAATGTTTATATTTATTAATAAGAGATAATAGGATGAGTTTAACAAGAACACAGCGAAGAAACCTTCAAGAATATTTTTCCGGCTATTTCTATCTGTTGCCGATCCTCATAATTGTCGGAACCTTCATCCTTTATCCGGCAGTGAAGTCCCTCATACTTTCATTTGTTGAATGGCCCGGATATGGAGAGATGAAATTTGTCGGGTTGAAAAACTATGTTGAGATGTTTACGGATGATAGATACTTCTGGGCTGCGTTTCGCCATACCTTCTATTTTGCCTTCCTGGCTACGGCAGGAACGGTTATTTTCGGATTTATCATGGCCCTCCTGGTGGACTTAAAGTTTCCCCTCTGGAAAGCGTATCGGTTTGTCTTTTTTCTACCGGTCACGTTTTCAGCGGTTGCGGTCGCTTTGATTATGACGAGGATAGTCGGTCCGAACGGTTTAATAAACAATACGGTAAAAATGCTGGGCCTCCATTTCTTAGAGGCAAATTGGCTGGGACAGAAGCTAGCGTTAACAACCATCTCAATCATCGTCATTTGGCAATTCTCAGGGTTTACCATGATTTTCTTCTTAGCCGGATTAAAAAACATCCCCGAAGAGTTATACGATGCCGCGACTGTGGACGGAGCAACGATCATGAGAAGGATCGTTTCAATTACCATTCCCCTCCTGAAGAATGTCTTTGCGGTGGTACTGCTGGTGCAACTGCTTTTCTCTTTTAAAGCGTTCGCTATATTCTGGATTATGACGGAGGGCGGGCCCGCGGGTGCCACAGAAGTGTTGGGCACTTTTATCTATAAGAACGCGTTCTCAAAGACTTTGATGGGCTATGCTTCGGCCGCTTCAGTAGTAGTCATTCTTATCGCGGTCGCTTTTTCTCTTCTTTATGCATCAATTTTAGGATACGGAAAACAAAAGAGTTAAAGACATGAATATGATAAAACGCGGGAACTATCATTTTATTTTTATCACACAAATAATTCTCATTACCCTTATGCTTACACAGCTGTTTCCTATCATCTGGCTTGCTTACTCATCGGTAAAACCGGCGGATGAGATCAATAAAAACATGCTGGCGCTTCCAAAGAGTCTCGATTTTTCCAACTATGATCCGGAAGTGTGGTATGAGCTTAATGTCAGGCTGCCGGTTTTTTTCAGAAACAGCCTGATAGTAACATCGGCGACGCTTGGATTGGTTATCGTGTTCTCTCTCTTTGCAGCGTATGCTATCGCGAAGATAAGAATGCCGGGCAAAAATTTCATCATTGTGCTTTTTATCATTTTGATGGGCATACCGCAGCATGCAATCCTTATCCCTGTTTATTATTTAATCGGGAACCTCGGATTATTGAACAGATTTTTGGGGCTTATTCTCGTATACACGGGAATGTTTTCACCCTTTTCGATTATACTGTTGCAGGCCTATTTCAGGGATTTCCCTAATGAGATATTGGAATCGGCCCAGATCGACGGGGCATCCCGGTTCAGAACGTTCATTTCAATAGTAATACCGAATAATCTCGGTAGTATCGTATCCGTTGTGGTCGTAAATTTTTTATTCATCTGGAACGAATATGTGTTTGCCCTCATATTACTCAAAAAAGAATCCGTAAAAACCTTGCCTGTGGGGATATCCGGTTTCCGCGGCGCCTGGATTGTCGAATGGGGCCCCATGTTCGCGGGACTGCTGTTGGCGTTGGTTCCAAGCATCGCTTTTTATGCTGTGTTCCATAAGAATATCATGCGCGGGATGATGGGCGGTTCATTTAAGTAGTCCACTCTTACCGGTTTAATTCTTTTACAATTTCCGAATTTATATGGTCGGAACGGGCCTGAATGCACCATTTCGCTTTTTTATGAAGTCCCTTTGAAATCATTTTCCTGCAAATCTCGGCAGCCCGGTCCGGGTCGGACAAAAAGTTGTTATTGTGAAAATAGATCCCGTTGATTGGATATTTCTTCACTACCTGTTCCACATTTTCTACAACATACCGCGGACTGTGGTACCGAACTCCCCGTCCAAAGGTGAGTGATTCGGAACAAAAGGAGCATTGATTGGTGCAGCCACGGGATGGAGAGAAGCGAATGATAGGAAAAGTGATCCGAGGCGTCAAGGCGAAAACAGGGAAAAATGGGAACATTACGCCAA